>WFTN01000152.1 GCA_015485455.1 Planctomycetota bacterium
AAGAAAATCAGATCTCCTTCCGAAAACAAAAATAATCGCATTTCCAAGATGGTGATCAACGGAATGCTTGAGTACGCTTAACAACCCGACTTGTTCAATAGATCGTAGTCGTGAACAGCTATCCCTTACCAGTGGATCATGATCCCTATGAAAGAACCCCACTCCCCCAGCCACCAAACGCGGCCCCCAAACACCCTGCGCTGGAGCTTGATTTTCGGATTGTTGGTGGTCTATTTGGGATATGCCGGAATACAGATACAAAAACAAATCGCCTGGGTCGAGACGAAAGCGAAACCAAGTGGGATGCCAGATCTGGATCATCGGCGCATCGCTCAATTGCTCGAAGGGCATTCCTTTATTGTCCTCTACAACGAAGATCAAACCTTCAACCGACAAAAGATGTACTACGAAGCTCAGTTTGAATTCTTCCCCGCCGCAGTCGTCCCCCGATCCGAACAATCGAGTCCGGCGGCCTTGGCTGTTTTCCTCAGCCATGATGTCCCCATTGTGCTCGATCGAGTTTCGCCAAAACGCCAACAATTCCTGCAAACGGAATTAAGGAAGAAAGTAGAATTCAAGGCCAAGGCTTTTGGGAATCGATTCTTAGTATTGCAACCGAACGAGAAGAAATAATGAGCGTCATTTGGAGCCTTTGCCTCATTTTCCTCCCAGGATTCTTGGTTGCTGCGTCCATGGCAAGACGCTCTAGTTGTTCTCTTTGGGAACGCCTTGTTGACTCCTTGGCCTTCGGCCCGCTGATCGCTATGGCTGTCACATCCCTTCATTTTTTCTATGTCAAATGGTTCACCGATCATTTCCCCTCGACGCCCTCACTCGCTGGGACATGGGCAATCTTGTTGCTGGGGGCAGGTGCCTTCTATTGGCTTCGCAAGGAAGAAGCCGTTGTCAAGTCCATTGTCAAGTCCATTGACAAGTCCATTGACAAGCCCAGCCCCTATCGTCACGCCTGTGGCATCTTGGCTCTCATCATGTTTCTATGGTCATCGACACTATTTTGGATACGTAGCCATGTGATGCCGACAGGCGGTTGGGATGGCTTTGCCATTTGGAACGCTCTTGGGCGACTCATGGGACGCTTTGATGGAAACATGCATGACAAGTTAGCTCTCATGCCCCTAGGACATCCAGAATATCCACACATGCTCCCCGGGACTTTGGCGTCGGCATTCAGAATCGCTGGCTCTGAGCCATACGTGATTTCTCAAGTCGTAGGTTACTTCGGGTTCGTGGCCTTCGTCTTTGTTTTGTTGCGTATGGGACAACGACTCAGTGGCGCCACAGCCGGATTCGTTCTCGCAGCTATCGCCTGTGCCACCCCTCATTTCGTGACCATCGCAGCCTATCAATATGCGGACGTTATCTTAGCCGCCCTCAACGCCATCACCCTCGGTTCGTTGGCTTTGCTTCTCAAAGGCCCAAACACCACAAGTGCTTCCCCTTGGATTGCTGGCTTCTTTCTTGGCCTTCTTCCTTGGATCAAAAACGAGGGTTGGATGTACGCCCTTGTAGCCCTTTCCCTTTTCCTCCTCCTCTCCCTCCTCGGAAAATCACAACGACGAGGCTTCATGCTGAGGATGATGCAGATTCTTCTGGCAGCAGCGCCTGGATTCGCAGCCTGGTATTTGTTCAAGAACAACTGGGCGCCGCCAAACCTCCTAACGCAAGAAGGGGCAGCCCCGGTCATCGATGCCCTTAAAGACGGAGAGCGCTGGAGGATAGCCGCCACCTTCTTTGGGGATGAGCTCACAAATCGCTCGGGTTTCGGATTCTGGCACCAACACCCTCCGGCCAACCGAACGGCACAAAATTGGGTCCTTTTCTGGCCGGGACTTATGATTTTGATGTTGGTAGCCGCGGTGGGCCAACCGGTACGCACCCGCAGGAATCTTTTCTTGCTGTTAACGGCCCTGGGACAATTCTGCGCCGTATTCTTGGTGATGGTTGCTATTCCGAAACAAGTTTGGCATCTGCAAACCGCAGCTCCACGCCTATTGCTCCAAATCTCACCTGGGCTGCTACTACTCTTAGGATCTCTTCTTCCCCGAGAACGGGAACAAACCTTTGAAAACCACTCGGGCGATCACTTAGCGTTAAAAAAGGCCGAGTCCTGTTAGGAACCCGACCCTCACCATTGCCGTACGCCTGAAGGAATGCCAAACCAATGATGCACCACGGAACGGATTTCTCCGTCCGGAACGAGACTTCGCGCCAAAAGCAAACTCTCAAGTTCAATGGTGAACCCTTAGCAAGGAGAAGTGCCGCAAGCAGCACCTCCACCTCTATAGGCGAGAACCTTGGCAAAACGTTGCGAACTTTCTTTCAATTTTCTTGATTTGTTTGAGACACTGCCCCCTCGAAGGTTTGACGAAAGAAATGTGGGATCGATCGAGATGTTTGAAGACAGGCAATTCAGCGGTGTGGCGGACAAAATATGTCGTTATTGTGATAGAATCGTGGTCAGGAGAATTATCAGTGAGACTCATCGCCTGTGCAGACTGCAATCGCCAATATGACGTGACAAGCCATGAAATAGGCGACAAACTACTCTGTCTTTGCGGCCAAAAGCTCACCGTCACGGAACACCTTGCTCACGAACCAACCCCTCTGCGATGCCCAAGTTGCGGCGGGCCCTTGGATGAAAATCGCAAGAACTGTCGTTATTGCCTGCAAGGATTCTCGATAGAAGAACGAACCTTGAGCACAGTTTGCCCCTGTTGCTTGGCCAGAATGTCAGCCACCGCACAATTCTGCAT
>WFTN01000153.1 GCA_015485455.1 Planctomycetota bacterium
ACTCACCGCCTCCCCCCAACAACTCATCAAATCGACGACTACTGGGCTAACAGGCAAGCTATAGGGTGGAAGCGATCCTTCCTCTTTTCGCAAGCGGTGGCGTAATCAACACTGAGGGCAAACGAAAGGGGCGGACTATGGGTCGCTTACGAAATACTCTTGGGCTTTGCCTTCTCGTGTTGCAAAATCAGCAATAATTGGCAAGATCTTCCGATAGTTGGAAACATCTTTCCTTGCGTGGAGAACAGCATGAAACACATATCAATTCTTTTTACGGCTCTCGTCCTTAGCGCCTGTGTGTCCCAAGACTACAAAGTCGGCTTGGATCGTGAAGTAAGCGTCGGTTCCCTCATGGTTCAGAAGACGGAGTTCGTCTACGGGCAAGGCAATTTCTTCGACTCGCTGGTCTATAAGGGAAAAGAAGGTTCTACAATCTTCATTTCCCACCACCATGGCCTGAACGGCCTCATGTCGGAAGAGTACCGCTTCGACATGAACCACTCTGATGTCATTCAGATCGGGTCCCTGCGCCTGCAGATCAAGAGTTTCACTCCGGAGACCATACGTTTCATCGTTCTTGAGACCACTGGTCCTGCGAGGATTGACCACAACAATCCAACGTCACGCAGCAGCGGACAAATAGGTGATGAGATCACCTTGCTCGCTTCCGATGAAGACACCACCGCCGTCCCGCACTTGAGAGAATCCGACGAGAGTGACGGAGCCAGTGCCGTTCATCATGCTGAATCCCTCAATCACCATGCCGCTCCCAACCGGCCCATTGCGAAAGGTCATGCAAGCCCCAGTAAAGTTGGCATCGAGGATCGTGAGCCCTGGCCCAGCTCCCTTCAAACTAAATGCCTTGGCCGGGAATACCAAACGCTCGACATAAGTTCCGGCCGCCACCTGCACTGTGCCCCCAGGTAGCACCGCAAGGATCGCCGACTGAATGGTGGGATAAGCGGCGCTCGGCACATTAGGAGTGCTTTGGCCCCATGCCATGGAGGGAGTCAGGCATATGAAACACAAGACTGCTAATTTGAGCACCTCAATTCCTCTCACCCAAAATATGACTACGAGAGGCCCCTCGCCCCTACTACGGTAGAGTTGAACATACACTTGGCACCAACGATCCCGGAATAGTTTTCGAAAAATGAGCGACTGCAAGTGAAGGGACTCAGAGACTTAGAAGAGTGTTCCAGTCTTGTTTCGCACCTTCTTTCTCTTCTTTGTTCTTAAACACTGCGAAGACGTCGAAGGCATCGCCTCAGGGCCGAAATTGTACATGGGAGCCGTCCAAGTTGGCCCACGTGGGCCTCATTCGCCGGGGGTTCTCAAGTGTTTCTTGAGGTGGAATTGAAGAAGCCACCGGCTTTCCGGTGGCTTTTGTGGTTGGGTTTGTGATGTTTGAGTCGTCTATTTGCTCACAGGTTTTTCTTTCGGTTCAGCCTTAGTTGTTTTAAGAAAAGCGTAGAGCTTGGCTTCTTTGGCTTCAGCTTTCTTGGTTTCCTTTTCCAAGGCGACCATTTCTTTGGTCGTTTTCTTGATGCGTTTGTGAGTTGGTACGCACTTGGCATGCACACGAAGATGAGCCTTGGCTGTTTTGAGGATCGTCTTGGCCTTATAAGTGTCGGCGTGAAGGCGATCGAGTTTGGCCAAGATATCGAAGTGCTTAGGAATCAGGCGAAGGATGTCCTTTTTCCAAGTTGATTTGATCACGGAGCGGAGCGATTTGAAAAGACGTCGGTTCGTAGTATTCCAACCCTTCATGTCGTAGATCATTTTGCCGGAAGCGTCCATGATCATGATGCGGGGCTGACTGCCATATTTCTTGCGGTCAACTGGGGACTCAATGTCATCGAGGCAAATGCGGTAACAGTTGAACAGGCGAGAAGCGATGCCAATGTCGGCGTCGGCCCACAGGCGCGACTCATAACTGTCTAACTGCTCATCATCTCCGTCTTCGGTGTAGAAAGAAACCAAAATTGGGCGACCAGCCTTGGCATCCTTATGAGCATACTTGCCGTCTGCGAGCAATTCGATTGCCACGGTCTCATTGTCGTACTTGGAATCTTTGCGTGGAAGCCGGGAGCCGATCCAGTGCATCCGTGTGCGATACAAACTTTGAGGTCCCCAGGTTACGCCAGCCTTCCGTCGCAAGCCGCTACCGCCTGTGGTTCCGCCGCCAGCAGGCGCTGTGGTGATGCCAGGAACAGGAGCTGGCCTTGGACTTGGATTGGGGGCCGGAGACGGACTCCCAGAACCTGATCCACTATTCGTCGATGGATATGAGGCACATTGGCTCGAAGCGGTGGGAAGCCACGCTAAGCAGGCCACGAGCATAAGACCGACAGATAAGACATGTTTCATGATTCAAAACTCCTTTTCGGACGGGTGGAGGTACTCACACCACCCCTCTTGGATTACGCACAGGTCGTTCGCCTCATCGTCAGGATTAAACTTCCATGGATTAAGAGTCAAGGAGCTTTCAAAATGGCTGGGGGAATCGGGCATCTTTCTGTTGCGCTCTGACTAGAAGATACTCTATGGTTAATGAAGCGTATTCTTGGGAAAGGAGTTTCATTGAAGATCATTAAACAAGAACTCGAGCTGATCGTCGTCTTATTCCTGCTGCTCATGCTGAATCCCCTGGGATT
>WFTN01000154.1 GCA_015485455.1 Planctomycetota bacterium
CAGGATGAGCTCCATATCTCGGAAGGCGCAACCAAAATTCATTTTCAACGAGGTATCACTTCGTTGCGTCGGCGACTCGCCGGGAAATTGGGAGGACTTTGATGCCGATCGAGCACTACGACACAGAAGAAATAGCCTTGTTTATTTGCGGTGATCTCGATGACCACCAACTCCTGAAAATCGGAACTCACTTGGAAACATGCCCTCAGTGCCAGGAGAACCTCAGAAAAACGAGTCTCCTTTTGGCGAAGATTAGCGATACTGCCTTAGAAGAGCCATACAATATTCCTAGTGGTCAGCCGGTCAGGTCAAATCGGTTCGATCTTCGACCATGGATCCGAGCCGCGGCAGTCATTCTTATCTTCTTGTCAGGAATGTTATTCCAGCGGACAATTTCGCCCCCTTTGGCTGCCACAACAAGTTCAGAATCGCTTGAGCCAAATAAGGAGGCCATAGATCCATCATTGGAAGACATAATGCAATTGATCGCCAAAGCTGAGCTGCAAGACCGCGGTTCGAATGGCTTGGCAAGAGGGCTCTTCGCGATTCGAGCGGCTTCCAGGTAGTGGCATTGCCACAAGTAAGCGCGATCACTGCTTCCTTGACGCTGAAGGCTGCATAGAAGGCCGAACTCGCACCGCAGGCGCCGACATCACAGAGGAAAGATCGATCCGGCTTTCTTCAATTGGGATTTTGAGAAGCACGGCCTTTGGTCCCAAAGATCGTACTTCCCAAACCCAAGTAGGGATCGTCTAGGTCGGCATTGAGAACTTCTCGGTAGAGCCACTTCGTCAGCTTGGCTGGGGTGGCGAGAGGATACTGCAACAAACGACTGTGAATCAATCGACGCCGATGCCTCTCATTCAACTTGGTGTCCTCTTTGATTGCGTCAGCCAAGGTCTTCGAATCATCTAAACGTATCACTGTTTCTTTCTTGGATTCAGAATCACCTTTAATCTTGGTTCGCGTCTGATAGAAGTTCCTCAGTATTCGAATCTGGTCTTTCTCCAGAAGTTGATTTCCCACGAGA
Source organism: Planctomycetota bacterium (assembly GCA_015485455.1). GTDB lineage: Bacteria > Planctomycetota > DRQF01 > S139-23. The sequence goes on from WFTN01000154.1 coordinate 1,031, forward strand.
AGATTGAGCCTGACAAGGTCTTGCAACGAAGTCATGTAAGCGGAGGGCTCGTAGAGTCCGGGTAGAATATCCAAGATCTTGCCTTCTGGACTGCAAACAAAACTGGCAATGTTTCCGTGGAGCGTTCGCCTCACTATCTTTCCGTTTCCAAAGTCGATGGTGACCAAGGGGACAGGGCGCAAAGAGATCCATACGGGTTCAAAGTTGTCTTGGATGAACTTCGCTACCTTCTTATTGGAGAACAACACGGTTCTCGCCAGGGCCGCGTTGGTTCAGGTGAATTTTTCGTTGAGTTGCCCTAAGAGGTAGAAGATAAATATCGGCTTATTTGACTTCAGGCTGGTTCTTTGAGCTTGCTCGAAGGAATCATGCCAGCGAATATGCCCAGGTCGCACCGCAGGATTTTTGAAGGCCGATACTTCTTGGCCAATCTTTGTATTCCTACCAGACTTGAGTTTCTTCGGACCAAAGTTCACTGAAGACGAAGCCGAACTGATCCGCTTGATCAGGGGCAACTCGACCGTCATTTTGCCAATATCAAGTTTTCGATGCTTGGCTCCTTTGTCACGCTTCTCTTGAGCAAACATAGCTCCAATTTGCAGAGACACCAACAAAACCAAGAACCACAAACTTCGCTTTCTCATCATCTCATCCTCCAACCGTTTTCTCATATGTCACGCCTACAAGAATACGCCGCATTCCGATAGTCCTAGGTAACAGGCTGGTAACATTCGATATCACACTCTTACGCCGATTGCTTAGCGAAAAGGTGGCCCACGTGGGCCTCTCTTGCTTCAATCGTGAGACAGCGTCGTTCGACCATGCCCGATGTTAAAGGTTGGTGGCAAAGGGAGTCGATTCGTGAACAGCCAGTGCTCTTCCATCTTCTGGGATCATTCACGGCCTGTTAATAATAACGCGACGCCATATCCGGGTCATCGGTGGACAATCGCGAGTAGAGATTCCAATTTGCCATCATGGAAACGCCGAAGAACGCAAGACTCGTCATCGCAACGGCACAGTTTCCGACGAGCCACATTATCAGTGACAACGCCCAACACATCCTTCGGCAGATGAAACATGCCCGAGAGCTGGGCGCCGACGTGATTCATTTCTGCGAAGGAGCTCTATCGGGTTACGCCGGGGTCGATTTTGCCTCATTCGAGCATTTTGATTGGGATGAGTTGAAAGAAAAAACGCAAACGGCCAAATTCATTCTCGTTATGATAAGCGATTCTGCTATTCCCCTGATGAATCGCTCAGGGGTGAGTTGGCCCATTTTTCGCCGGGGAATCATCTCACGACTTTTACTCTCAAAGGAATACTCTGTGGCATCTTGATTTGCCATGAGTATCGCTATCCAGAACTTTATCGTGAGCTCAAGAAGAACGGTGTCCTACTCGTTTTTCATTCATTCCATGCCGGCAATGTCAACACAGAGCGCCTCGAGGCTATGGAGTCACAGGTGGGCAAGAAATTTCACGCACTCAACCACGGGAAAACACTTCCCGAGATCACCATGCATGCGGCGATGACAACCCGTGCCTCTAGCAATCATTTGTGGATCAGTGCCGCCAACACCTCGGCCCCTGAGAGCCAGTGGAGTTCATTTGTTGTGCGCCCGGATGGCGTGACCGTTGGGCGGCTCCCCAAAAATACCGAAGGTATCCTGATTACCAGAATTGACGTCAGGAAAGAATTCTATGATTCAACATCGGCTTGGAGAGGCCGCGCCATGGAAGGTCTCTTCTTTTCTTGACAACTTGTGGAAGATCCTAGATCTGAAAACCTTACCGAACTGTGACCAGCGACTCTCAGCGCCCATAGAGTCATCGAAGAATCACTCGGCCCTAAGTGCCCGCCAACCCTGAATCAAGCAACGTCGATATGTTGAAATAGCCTGAAACGACCCACAGATTCTTCCGAGGATCCGTTTCTTAATATATCTCGTTCCTACCGAACCTGAGCAAGCTCGCGTTTCAGCTTTCGGATTTCTTCGTCGTCGGGCTTCAGCCGGCCATGGCCTGGAATAGCAGCTGCCCCGTCAGCAACGTACTTTTTCTTCCAGGCGTGTAGGACACTTGAGCACACGCCAAGGCTCTTGGCGACATCTGCCACCGATCGGCCCTGGTCAACCACCAGGGCCATCGCCTCAAGTTCGAATTCGCGATCGTACTGTTCTCTCTGGCTGGACAGTGAGTGGTCCACCTTTCAAGAGCATCATATGCTCCTATTTCGGTGTCCACTATTTCGGGCAAGATCACCACAACATTCATGCCAAAACCATCAACATGCCGCTCGCCGACAGTCATACCTGCCAGTTTAACAGCACGAGGACTATCTTGCATTCTCTCACCTGAGTTGACGGTCGAATCAAAGAGAAACAGTAAAAGACATTACTCGACAAGCTCACGCCGCGAGCCGCGTGCAACAAAATAGTGAGCCTGTAGAAATCCCTGCGGTCGCTGCCCAACTTCTGATCAAACTCCTCGAAGAGATGTCTCAGAGACGTTCAGGAGATGAGCTTGGATGTTTGGTGGACGGTCTTAGTTCGGCGCCAATGTTGTCATGGTTGAGTCATCATTGGCATGAACTTGGCCGCGCGCTAATCGTTGACACCATTGGTCATTGTGGAACTGCCTGGGCACAGAAAAAACCCGCGTTGTTGGGCGCGGGCTTCATCGTATTTTTGTCTTTGGACGGTGGAGCTCCCTGAGTTGGACTCTCAGTCGAACTTTTCGAAAGAAACTCCACATCGACAGAATCACGCCAAAATTATCCGTACGATGTTTATTCACAGTTACTTATAGCAAGTACAATCGCTTAGAACGGGTCAACCAGGAAAACGAGACCTTACTATCTCAGAGGTATCCCATGGCACGATAGCCCCGCAGTCTTCTTTGATACATCTTTGCCAAGGAAGGCACATTCTCATCGACATAGTCAACCACCCGCACATGGGTCTTCGAGTCATGAACGCGATGCAGTCGGCCGACATATTGAACAATCGTTCCCTTCCAGGAAACAGGCATCGTCAAAAAGAGAGTATCTAAACGGGCGACGTCGAACCCTTCGCCGGCAAAAGGACCAGTGGCAAGAATCAAGAGTTCCTCTTCTATAGAGGCATTCGCAACCGTCGCCATCGCTAGCTCACGTTTCTTCACGGTCATGCCCCCGTGAAACACGACGACATTTTTGGTGAGAGGTCGCAGTAATTCTGATAGTACATTCAAATGATCTCGACGCTCCGTCAGAACGATGGGTGTCCGCCCCTCTTCCAACGCCAACCCAATGTCATCGACGATCATTGTGTTCCTTGTTTCGTCGTGAGCGAGAGAGCGTCCCAGATCTGATTTAGAGTAACTCGAATCGCCACCGATCATCCCAAAATCAGTCTGGCGAATAATAAGCTCTCGACTCAATCCAGCACCCCCTGCCGCCTTGGCTGGCATCTCAAACCTTATTGGCCCTAGCTGAAATCGGATAATCGGGTGTAGACCATCCCGGCGAATCGGAGTCGCTGTCAGGCCAGTCGTAAAACAAGAATTGGAATTCGCCAGGAGCCTTTCAAAGGAGATCGCCGGAACGTGGTGGCATTCGTCAACCACAACATGCCCATACTGGGCCGTGAAGGAGGCTGCGTCCTTACGCCGAACCACAC
>WFTN01000155.1 GCA_015485455.1 Planctomycetota bacterium
GCATTCAAGACGTTGGAGAAAACGCAGCGTCACCGTAGTGCCGTTTGTGTAGCATGTCATGTGGTTGGCTACGGCCAGCCTTCTGGGTATGAGATACGGGAGGATCAGTTCACATTGCAGGGTGTTGGATGCGAGGTCTGTCATGGCCCAGGCAGCTTGCATGCATCCGATCCTACGGCGAGCAAGTTCATTCGACGGTTACCGGCAACATCGCTCTGCGCTAACTGTCACAGCGTTGAGCATAGCAGTTTCTTGAATGGGCAGCAGGAGAAATACATGGGCCAAGTGAAGCACAAATAACATTGAAAGAAATTATGTGGCGTTACCTCTCTCGCACCCTTGTCGTTCTTCTTGCATGTCTCTTTTCTGTAGTTGGAATCGGTTGTGCTTCAAATCCGAGTGCCCATTTTGTTGTCTTTGAGGGGATCTCAGGGAAGACTGAACGCATCCCATTTCAGCTAGAAGGCACTGCCGACTCTGCTATTGACATCATGCTCCATGGGGTTGCAGCGATCGATCAGCCGATCGTTCGTGGCTATTCGGGGGCTCCCTGCATAGACAGCTCGGGAAACGTGATCGGATTTGTAGCGGCATCCCTTCACCAGTCGGCGGCAAGTCGTCATTTTGGCATTCGCCCGAAGGAAGAGGTCTACAGTGTCCTCGCGCATGGTCGAACGCAGTCGAACAGGCATGAGCGCTGGGAGGAAGGACTCGCAATCCCTGCGGATGTCGTTCCTGGGAAAACGGTAGCTGTCGTGGATGTTTGGGGTGACATGGAGCTTGCTGGTTCGGGAATTCTGGCGATTCGGCAGGGAAATGAAGCAGTGATTTTTGGTCACAAAATAACGCGCAGAGGGCCCATGACGGCCGCGCTTTTCACTGCATCGCCTATTGCAATTTCGAAAACTGGGCACGAGTTTCATCGGCTTGCACAACTCGATGATCTTATTGGCAGTGTGATCTGGGATGAAAACGGCGGCGTGTATTGTGTGCTGGGGAAAATACCGCCGATTCTGAGTCTGGACGTGTCGTTTGCTCCAAAGCACTATCGCAGCCTCGGTATGTCATGCGAGATTGTCCTTGATTCGAGTTCACTTCCACGGTCTCTTTCGGCCGTCCTACAGCAGTCGGTCGGCCAATGGGCGATCTACGAGCAAGGTGCGAAGGCTCATTTGAAAGTGACGGTTGGAGGGAAGTTGGTCATAGAAAAACAAACTAGGGACTGGGGGAGTGGACTCGCGAGAGTATTGACTGGTGAACTGATAAAGGCGCTCCAAGCAGTCGGGGGCAAGTTTCGGAAGACATCGGCTTCGATTCAGATTGAGATCCTACAATGACATCAAACAATGGCAGATATCGAGCATGGTTCATTCTAAATCTTGCGTCCACGTGCATTCTGGTGGTGTCTGGGATGCGTCGCATCATCGACGTCGAGGTGCCCTGGATGTACGATTTGCTTGCTTGGAAATCGGGATCGCCATCTTGGTTTTCGACAGCACAGATACACTTTTTGATTGGTATCGCGGAGGTGGTGGCGGGAATTGGACTGATTGCCAGGCATTCTTGGTGTCGGAGGATTGCAATGTTTGGAGTCGCTCTTGCGCTCGGCTCTTTCTCGTTCATTGCATACATGAACGGTATACCCGAGTTCTTGATTGTGTACCCCGGCGCTTTCGCTGTGGTCCCGAATCTCGGGTATCCGCATGTTGAGCCCATTATCATCGTTGCAGCGATAGCGCTTCTTCAGATGACAAGAGAAAGGAGTCAGCAATGCGTCGAATAGTGCTCACAATGAGTGTGGCGTTGATTCTCTTGGCCATTGGGTGCCATAGTCCGAACCAGCATGGTAGGGGCAATTCACGTGAATCGCTTACCTTGGTCACAGATAGCTCAGATGGGCAGATTCGTATCTCTGTTGATCTTGTGAGTTGTAAGTATCCGAGACGCTCTGCCGGATCGTGTTTGCTTTTTAGGGTTCGGGACGGGCAAGTGTTGGCGGATGGTGTTGAAGGCAGCCCGGTTGTCGATGAATCTGAGGAAGTGGTGGCGGTTCTTACTGATAAGCTTGGGGATGGCAATAGCCCACTCTTCCTGGCTAGTCCATCAAGCAGAGCTTTCGCGTCGATTGAACGTGCGAAGGGACATTTTGGCGAAGCGACGCTGACAAAAGATCTATCCCCAATTCCCCAGGCTGTTAGTCTGCGTGTTGGCGACAGAATTGCCTTTGGCCCTTTGTTCGGCAAAAATGGAGAGCACGGCCAAACCATTGCAACAATCAGCTGCTTGAAAGGGAATCTGGCTGTTGCCCATGGCCCGGGCCCTCCCGGGGCGAGCAAGCTGCACCTGTCGCTGTGGGGAAGAGTTATGTACGTCGCCTATCGAGCTAACGTGGTTGGTGTGTCCGGAGGCCCTCAGGTAAGAGAGATCTATGACTATGGAGAACCTGTTGGCACGGTTGTATTCGTCGATCCGCAGACGATAGTCGTTGCCCCCAACCTTTTGCCAAAGCGCATACCCTGCGAATTCACCTATCGACTTGACGGGGATTTTCTCCGGCAGAAATCAACCGCGGTGCCAGCGAGGAACCCTGTTCTGATCCCAGCGATTGGGAATTCGACTAAGTTCTTTCTCTATCATTGTCCCATACCAGACCAGGCAAATATCTCGGTCTCTTTTCAAGTCGATAGTGAAGAGCCTTTGGTTTCAATGTCGTTTGAGACGAATCGGTTTGGGCAAGCGCAAATTTGGGTCGAGAAGACTGTAACGGAAATGTTGAGAAAGGGGTCAGGTGTGGACTACAAGAACATCAGGATCGAAGTGGTCTGTGAGTCGATTGGCCAGAATTGAGTTTTGGACCTCGGGTTTACTTTCTTCATGCATCTCGACGTCCTTATGCGAGATTGCATGACGGTCTTGCACCATTGTTCGAGAAACTTGTCAGCCCCAAATGGATTCTTGTAGTCGCCGAGTCGTTGGAATTCTTCCTTGAGCAGATACTACTTGACACACTTCAAGTTGTATTGGATAAGCTCGCCCATGGAGGCTGCCTGTTTCTCTGTTAAGTTTTCTGGTCGATTTATGAGCAGCAATCTCTTGCTCTTGAGGACATGCTCAAGCCCTCTACCCTTGAGGTCCTGCACCTCAGCAGCTCGGACCTAATCAATTGCCTTGTTGATGTTGGCGATGATGTGGAAGCGATCAAGTACATGAATGGCCTTCCCGGCCTGCTCGTCAATGGGGAATTAACCTTGTCGCTGAACAACTTCCACATATCGCTGCATACGTAGACAAGATCTTTCGCCTTATCGCCAAAGAAAGCGAAGCATGACATAATGGTTTCTTCCTTGCGGTCTTTTCCTAGCCAAAGGATTCTTCTGTGACCGACGGAGATGTCATATACTTGTGGCCACAGTGCCAAAAGGACTTCATCGACACCGATGGCCTTGACATTGCTGAGGTCTCGGTGCTTTAAACCTCAGGCTATGGCGATCCTGACTGCGCGAAGCACGCTATCCCAGGACGTCTTGAAAGCTCCAGCCGTTTCCTTCCAGCTGAGACGATTCGCCCAGCCAGCAAGAAACCAAGCAAAGGACGTTGGCACTGGACTCTTGCCTTCAGCCCATGGCATCCGCTCTGTGGCGACGCCGCAATTTTGGCCACTAACGCGGTGCATCGTGTAGAGCAAGAAAACGGCGATCCTCTAAGGAGGAACGAATTGAAATCGCCGAGGCTCCGAGGCGGTGTCGTAGATGCCGCCACGCTTCTCGCATCCTGAGACAAACTCAAGGGCCTGTCTTGGCCTGGACGTGAGTACTTGGCGATTACTGAGGTTGTTGTCGCGTTATGCGACTGCGCATACTTGATGTAGATTGCTATGCAATGGCGGCTGGAAGACGATTACAGAGTTTGATTAGTTTACGGTAGCCGGGCGTTTAGGACTCGAAAGCGGAGCCAAGACGATCCAAACGATGAACAGAATCCGCAGCGCATGGAGTCCTTCCTGATTGCCGGTCTTGAGACTGTCACCAACCCATCTGGTGCCGAAACGCTCCCGCAGCCCCTTGGACCAGAATCTGAGCAACCCTGATGCGTTACATCATGCTTCTTGGCCCGAAACCGCTGTTGTCGTGTTTGAGTGCTTAATAATCGCCCTTTCGGGGACTGACGGTAGCGCCTTGCAGCCTCACGTTGACGTTCTGTTCGAGTCTGTGAGGAACACTCAACAGAGCAATAGCGCTGCCCGTGATCGCAACTTCGACAAGTGCGGAAATTACGGTCACAGCGTGCGCAGAATCACATTCGATGGTCCGTTGGTTCTTTGGGCATGTCGCAAGATAACACGGTTAACATTGATGTTGACAAAAATTTCCCCCTGCAGGGGGAGTAGCGCTTTGCGCTACAAATACTCCAGCCCACTCCAAGGCTTCGCCCTGAAGCAGGTCCCAAAAAAAAACCCAAGAAGTGGTTTTCTTTCGCGCTAACAGCCAAGATTCCGCACGTCGCAACAGCCGTTGATAAATATGGACCACAGGTGCAGTTGGGCCCGTAGCGACATCCGAAAAATGGATCGATACGATGAAAAAGTCGCAGGCTTGTCACAATAAATGAGAGAAATTGCTGCAGGTGGTAAGTTTTCGGCGGCCCACATTATCCTTTCGGAGTCATCAAAGCTTTGACATGGCTATCCCAAGAAATGCTCAGCTCGGTATTGGGTCCCAGGGGAATAAATAAGCAGAGAATGCCTCGAATATGTTGCCGAAGTCTCTCACGCATGAGTGGCCTGCAGCTATTTCCACTCGCGAGTGGAAATCAATCCGCACCCCCCATATCGCGTCTCAGGTGTAGTAATAAGTAGAAGGGGGTGGCGCTAAATGCCCTTTACGAA
>WFTN01000156.1 GCA_015485455.1 Planctomycetota bacterium
CACGACAATGCCCTGATTGAGGATGAGGCGTTTCGTGGTGGTTTTATCTCTGCCCCGATAGAACCAAGTTTGGATGCCCGTGTCGTAACTGATTTTTGTCGGGGCCCCGATAGCTTTGATTGCCTCGGCGGCAGATGCCCCGAGAGTGAGTTCAGCACGAGGTCTGGCCCCCCGTGCCCAATGAGAGGCTTGCACCTCCAAACCAGCAAGGAAGCAGATAAGGCCCACGAGCACCATAGGCAGGATCATCTTCGTACGTTTCGCAGTTCTGTTTTCGTTTTTCATGTTTTTCGTCTCCCCGGTCATACTCGGATCTTAACTCCATGTGCGGAATCGCTGGCATTCTATTTCATCAAGGGACCAACGAGCAGACGCGCCATGAAATGGAAGTGCGACTGGCCCGCGGCGCCCGTAGCTTGACGAAACGGGGGCCGGATGGCGAGGGATTTGTGCAAAGTGGGCGGCTTTCTTTGCACCACCATCGTCTGGCTATTGTCGACCCGACATCAACAGGCCAACAACCCCTGCAAACACAAGACGGTCGATTCACCTTGGGTGTAAACGGTGAAATCTACAACTATAGAGAATTACTGGCGACTCAGCGCCCCACATCTCCGTTGCCCAAAGGAAGCGGTGATTCTCGAAGCATCTTGGCGTTGGCCCACTTACCATGGCAGCAACTGCCTGCCATGCTTGACGGTATGTATGCTTTTGCTCTCTATGATCAGAATACCCACAGTCTACTCATAGCCAGAGATCCGCAAGGACAGAAACCCCTCTTCGTCTACGAAGCCGAATTCGGCATATGCTTCGCTTCCAACATTTCTTCTTTGCTCCCCTTGCTACCAGAAAGAAGAATCAACGAAAAAGGCCTGGCCAGCTATCTCTTGGGACAAGGTACAGCCCCACCGGACACAATCGTTCAAGGCATTCGTTCCTTAGTTCCTGGCAGCAGCGAAATCTGGCGGGACAAGAAATGCCAAAGATCGTCCACTGTCTCCGTGGACCGCACCCTGGCTCCCGGGGGCTTCTCAGTCACTTTGGACAGAGCCTGTGCCAAGCGGCTCATCGGCAACCCCAAACCGGTCATCCTCCTCTCTGGAGGCCTGGACAGCGCTGCCATTGCCGAGTCACTCCTAAGGCAAAGCGGTCAACCATTAGAGGCATTCTGCTTGGGGTTTGATGACCCCAAGGCCGACGAAAGAAGAGCTGCCCAAGTGAGCGCCGACGCCTTAGGTATCCCATTGCATACATTCACCTTGTCCACACCTCATTGCCACGATCTGGAAACCTTGGCTCAATCCATGGGCGAACCCTTGTCGGATTCCTCCGCCCTCGCCCTATTTCGCATCTGCCAAGAGATCGGCCGCGACAACAAAGTCGCATTCACTGGAGACGGTGGAGACGAACTTTTGGGAGGCTATGATCGACACTGGCACGGAGCTCGGGGGGCCCAAAAAACTTGGCGCCACCTCTACCGTTTGGGGTCCCTCTTCGTCTCTGGCAGACGGGGCCAGAAGCTCCTGGCTTGCGCCCAAGCCAAAGATGGAGCGGAAGCTCTTTACAATTGCCAAGCCCTGGGCTCTTCCCCACTCATCCGCAAGCTCTTGCGCCCTGAGATCATGGAAACTGTACGCCAGGAAGAAATTGAGGCCATTCGATCCCACTTAAGAGATCACCCCCAGCTGATCCTGAGACAACAGCTTCTCTTGGCGGACCGAGCCACAAACTTACCTAGAGATCTCTTGATCAAGGCCGATCGCTGCTCCATGGCTGCGGGGGTGGAGCTTCGTTCGCCATTCTTAGACCAAGACCTCATTCGCTGGCAACAGCGCCGTATGCTGAACGACTCAAGTTTCCCCAAGCGAGGCAAAAAAGAGATCAAGAAACACCTCCGCCATCGTCTACCTCAACACATCCTCAGCCGCCCCAAACGGGGCTTCGCCCTACCCCTTGAAGAATGGATGGCCCAAGGACCTCTGAGGCAAGAGGCTCTGGAAGTTCTCAGCGATCGTTCCTTCAAAAGGCGAGAGCTCTGCAAACCTGAAGTCGTCACCGACCTTTTCCGTCAGGCAAAATACCAACGAGGATTAGGGGCAGAACTCATCTACGCCTTGCTCATGCTTCACTTTACCTTAAACCACTTCAAAATATAGAAACGTTCGCAGCGGAGACAGCGCCCACCAAGTCTCTCTTTGCCTATGCCTCCGGGCCAAACTCCAAAATTGGCAGCCCCATACCCACCCCAATTACGCCAGATAGACTTCTAGCAAAAAGCCAGCGGACTCCATCATCAAACACGTCCATACCTATGGGATTGTCTTTCGACGGAGGCGATGATGAGAATCTTATTCAATACGGATGATCGC
>WFTN01000157.1 GCA_015485455.1 Planctomycetota bacterium
CATTGAAGAAGCCGCTGCCAAGACCCAAGCAAGGATCGACTCGGGTGTGCAAACAATCGTCGGCATCAACAAGTTCCCCCTGGAAGAAGAGGAAGAGATAGACGTCCTTTCCGTCGACAATGAAAAAGTCCGCAAGGCTCAACTGACGCGGTTGGGCAAGCTCAAATCAGAACGCGATGAGAGCCAAACCCAAGAAGCTCTCAAGGCTCTGAGCGATGCCGCTGCCAAAAAAACTGGCAACCTCCTCGACCTGAGCGTTCAAGCTGCTCGCGCCAAGGCCACCGTGGGCGAGATATCCTCAGCCTTAGAATCAAGCTTCGGACGCCACATTGCATCCATCAAATCAATCACGGGAGTGTATAGTGCTGAAGTGGGTGACATGAACGAAAACATCACAACAGTCAGAAAGCGAGTCGAAGCCTTTATCGAGCTGGACGGTCGCCGACCGCGCATCCTGATTGCCAAGATGGGACAGGACGGACATGACCGAGGCCAAAAGGTCATTGCCACAGCATTCGCCGACATTGGTTTTGATGTGGACATCGGCACGTTGTTCCAGACACCTGAAGAAACTGCTAAGCAAGCCGTTGAGAACGATGTTCACATTGTTGGGGTGAGTTCATTGGCTGCCGGACACATGACCCTGGTGCCAGCACTCAGAGAGGCCTTGAACGACTTGGGTCGGCCAGGCATTTTGGTGGTTGTAGGCGGTGTTATCCCACCAAAAGACTACCCTCGTCTTCTCAAGGCCGGGGCCGTGGCTGTCTTCGGCCCCGGAACAGTTATTTCTCAAGCCGCTGACCAGTTGATGGACGTTCTGGAGAAATCCCTAAAAACAAACGGAGACGAGAATTAATGGCAAGGCAGGTCCTCACTGTGAGTGAGATCATTCAGGGCTTTGCCGCCGGAGATCGGGGCACTTTGGCCCGAGCTATTACTTTGGTGGAAAGTTCTCGCCCTGAAGATATTCAGCGCCGAGAGGAGTTGCTCACCGCTATTGCCCATCTGACCGGCAAATCGAAACGGATTGGCATCAGCGGTGTTCCTGGAGTCGGAAAAAGTACGTTCATTGAAGCCCTGGGGCTTTGGTTGACAGAAAGCGGCAAGTCAATTGCGGTCTTAGCCGTCGATCCGTCCAGCACGATTTCTGGTGGGAGCATCTTGGGCGACAAAGCTCGGATGAACGCCTTGGCTCAACACCCGAACGCTTTCATTCGACCATCGCCCAGTGCCAGCAGCTTAGGAGGAATCGCGACACGAACCCGCGAGAGTTTGCTTCTATGTGAAGCATTTGGCTTTGATGTCGTCCTGGTTGAGACCGTCGGCGTTGGCCAATCTGAAACGATGGTTGCTGAAATGGTCGACTTCTTCTTGGTGCTCATGCTGCCTGGGGCAGGAGATGAACTACAAGGAATCAAGCGCGGGATCCTGGAGTTGGCAGACTTAGTTTGTGTCAACAAAGCCGATGGAAAAAACTTGCCCTTGGCCCGTGAAGCCCAGTCCGAATACGGGGCGGCTCTTCACTACACGCGCCCCCACACCGAGGGCTGGCACGCCCAGGCATTTCTGGTCAGTGCTCTCAAAAAAACCGGCTTGGTCGAGGTCTGGCAGGAAATCGAGAAGCACCACAGTCATTTGTGCAACAACAAAGCTCTGATTCCCTTGCGCAAGAAACAACTCCGGGGTTGGTTGTGGCAGGAGTTAAAAGCTCTATTGCTCGAAGACTTCAAGGCTCATGCTCACGTCCAAGCTGCCCTCACTGCCATTGAAGAAGAAGTTCAAAACGGAACGATATCACCAGCCACGGGAGCCCAGACGCTCATTAAAGCCTTCCACTCACCTCCATCATGATCAGGAAGTGACCGAACACCTGAAGTTGAAGGAGGTTCCGACGTATTCGAGAGATCTTTCGCCAGATTGTCCTGAATGTCCCGCGTCCTGCCAAAAGCCACCCTCCATTTCTCTCAGAATGTTTCTTTTCCTTCGGGATAAAATGCAGAAGCCTTGCAAGAATCGTCATTCAAGTTCATGATCCTTGTGTAATCACAAACATTTGCCGCGCCCACAACAATTCGCCACACCGACCGCGACACCAGAATGCCGCAAGTCGGAATCTATTTGAATGCAGGATGAGCCTCGCTCGTTCCAAGTTTTTGAAAGAGATCAACTATGATAATGCGGAGCCAACTTCGGCACCTTCATTTCACAGCTTTGTCCTTTGC
>WFTN01000158.1 GCA_015485455.1 Planctomycetota bacterium
GCCTTCGTGCGCCGTCTGTTGGACGAAGGCAAAGTGGAGAACGCCAACCAGATTGCTTTTCTATACCCATCCCTGAAGTCAAAACAAGTTGAACGAATGAAAGAAGCCTTGGAAGCCCAAGGTTTGCAGGTTTATGCACCTCGCGCGGGCCGCTTCTTGGAAGTAGATGAAGCCCTGGATGTTTTCGGGATTTACTTGCTCATTTTCGGCAGGCCGTCATTGCGAGGGATGGGCAGAGACGTGGAAGATTTTCGGCAATGGCTCAACGCCATAGAGGCACGGGCTGAGCGATTGCGCCACGTCGACCCGCGCCTCGATCGGTTTATCGCTGACCGACAAGCCGAACTTCAACGCGCCCGTAGCGACTACCGCGTTTTGCTCAGCGTCGTGGCCAAGCATCATTGGGACTTGGAGAAACCTTACGATATTAACCGAATGAAGCGGGCGCTTTACAACGCGCCAGGGCTTTCCGAAACTGGGAAAAGATTGCTCGCCAGCGCATACCTCGACCGCATTGTGCAAAAGCGCGCCCAAGAGGGACGCCCCCTTCCGCTGAATTATGTTATTCGGCGGGCCACTTCGTTGGATTGGAACTTCCTTGACCTGTTTTACCGCCTGATGGGCTTCGAGCACTTCAAAGCCATGTTTGACCGGGCAGAGCGTCACAGCGACGAAGGCCCGGTGGCCAACTTGGGGCTGATTACCCAATACCTGCAACGCTTCACCGATGAGCGTGTCAGCATCATCACGGCCAACTTGCTGGAAGACGGCAAACTTTCGGCCATTTTCTTCAATTCCTTCTTGTTTGCCCTCTTTCGTTTGGGTGAGAGCGAGTGGGAAAACCCCGAAGACCCCTTCCCGCGCGGACGCATTCCCTTTCTGACCATTCATCAGGCCAAAGGGCTGGAGTTCCCCGTGGTCGTGCTGGGCAACCTCTCCAAGAGAGATCGAGGCGCTCCACAAATCGAACGCTTGATTCGTCCCATGCTTTCCCGACCGGACGGAGAGCCATTGGACCGGATTACCGAGTTTGACATTGCCCGCATGTTCTATGTAGCCCTTTCACGTGCCCAAAATCTACTCGTCCTTGCCCACTTCAGCGGGCCTGGGCAGCATATAAGCCCTCCCTTTAGGCCTCTGCTTAGCGATCCCGCGCTGCCCCGCTTGACGAATTTCGATATCTCTACTCTTCCCGAAGCAAAGTTGCGAGTAAGTGAAATCCCCAAGGTGTACTCTTTCACGGCCGACTACTTGCTTTACAAAAAGTGTCCTCGTCAATACATGATTTTCCGCAAATTCGGCTTTGTGCCTTCTCGCTCGCAAACCATGTTCTTTGGCTCATTGGTGCACCGCACCCTGGAAGATTTGCACCATGAACTCATCCGCCGCCACAAATTGGCAGCAAACACCCAGCCACAGGGAGAAGAGCGCGATGCCTGAACCAAGCAATTTGCCCCCCATTGAAGACTTCATTCGTGAGGTTTTTGAGGAAAACTTCGAACTTCTAGTTGCCGAGAGTGGACACACCATTTCGGCTGAGGCCAAGCAAACGGCTTTAAATCAGGTGTTGCTCTATTGGCGTAAACTGCGTGGCGTAGCGGAGCGCGTCACCGATACAGAAGTTCATCTTACTTTGCCCAACCAGGAGACGCCACAAGGCCGCGAATACACCATTGAAGGCGTGGTGGATATCGTCCGGGAAGATGACCGCGTGATCATGTACGATATCAAAACCCACGATGCCGACTATGTGCGCGCCAACCTGGAACTTTACAGACAACAGTTGAACGTCTATGCTCACATCTGGCAGGAACTGCGCCAACAGCCCCTGGACGAGATGGCCGTCATCGCCACGGATTTTCCGCGCGAGGTCAAAGAAGCGCTCTCCAACCCTGACCCGCGGGCATTGGAAATGGCCCTGGCCCAGTGGGACCCCATCATCCCCATTGAATACGACCCGGCCCACAAAGACGAGACGATTTTTGCGTTCGGTGAGGTGGTGGACAAGATTGAGTCGGGGGAATTTGCCCCCCCTCCCCTTGAAGTGTTGGAGTCGTTCATCACAGGGGGCTGGCGTCGGGAACGGTTTGCCACGCGGGTGTGTCGCAACTGCGACGCCCGTTTTTCGTGTGATGCCTATCGCCAATACGCCATGGGCCGCCGGCAGGTGGCGGAGCATGGTATGGTGTACTTCATCGAAGATGACCCCGACCAGGAAGAATGGCGCACCGCCAGTTTGGATGCTTCAGCCTGAGTTTGGAGACTTGGAGGTTGGTTTCCCATGACACCCGAAAAACTCCGCCCTTCCTTCACCTTCACCGAAGACCGCCTGCGTCAACTGCAGCAGGTGGTGCCCGAAGCCTTTGCCGACGGCAAAATCAATTGGGAGACCCTGCGCGAAGCGTTGGGGAACTACCTGGAAGACGAAGAAGCCTGTGACGAACACTTCGGCCTCTTCTGGCCCGGCAAGCGGCAGGCACGCCGCCTGGCTGCCCGCCTCCCCAAGGGCACCTTAGTGCCCGCCCCGGGCGAGGGCGTCAACGAAGACAAAACGCATCATATTTTTATCGAGGGCGAGAACCTAGAAGTCTTGAAACTCTTGCAAAAGAGTTACGCCGGCCGGGTGAAGATGATTTACATTGACCCGCCCTACAACACTGGCAAGGACTTCATCTATCAGGACGATTACAGTGAGCCGCTAGAAGCCTACTTGAAACGCACCGGCCAGATGGACGAAGAAGGCCGCCGCCTGACCACCAATACCAAAGCCAGCGGCCGCTTCCACTCCAACTGGCTCAATATGATGTACCCCCGTTTGCTGTTAGCCCGTCAGTTGCTGCGAGAGGATGGCGTTATCTTCGTCAGCATTGACGACAATGAAGTGCACAATTTGCGTCAGGTGATGAATGAGGTTTTTGGAGAAGAGAATTTTCTTGGTTGTATTGTCAGAGCTACTGGAACTACTACCGGCCAGGACAGTAGAAAGTTTGGGAGCTCATTTGATTATATTTTGGCTTATTCAAAGACGGATCAGTTTGTACTTGAAGGTTTACCGTTATCAGAAAAAGATAAGTCCAGGTTTTCCGAAGAAGATGAAAGGGGAAGATTTTCTGTTCTACAACTCAGGAAAACAGGAAATGCAGATCGGAGAGAAGATAGACCATCAATGTTTTATCC
>WFTN01000159.1 GCA_015485455.1 Planctomycetota bacterium
GTGTCCTCTTGGACGAATTCGACATGGTCAAGCTGGCCAACGCTGGGACGGATCCATCGTATTGCCCCCCGGCCTGTACCATCACTCATGGCGCCCAATCAGCCTGGGCTGCGCCAGAAATCCTCATGGGAACCAAACCCACCGTGGCCAGCGATTTCTACAGCTTTGGTTGCTTGCTCTACGCCATGATTACCATGGAGAGCCCTTACGAGGGTTCTGATATGGCCCAAGCCTATCAACATCTCAACGCCCCGATTCCCCTGGCCCATCAAGTCAACCCAGACCTCAAGCCCCCTGGACTAGCCAAAATCACGACGTGGCTCCTCAACAAGGACCCGGATAAACGACCCCAATCGGCGGCTCGCGTGCTACGCCAGTTCCATCGATGTTTCAGCCAAAATGCGCCACCACCGGCAACTGCCCCGGAGGTCAATAATGACTCCGTTCAGCCAAAACCACAGTCCTTGATGAACCGGATGTTTCATCGCCGCAAGAAGTAACTCCTCCCAGGCAGTGCAAAAATGAATAGTGCGGGTTAATCCCCCAATGGAAAAGAACTTATGGTAAAGTCGTTCGCAAGAATGAATCGGATGAATCGCTCGTTGTTTTAGCCTGTTTTGTCCATGGAATCCCTGGGGTTCTCCGCCATCACGCACTTGGCAATCAGGCCTTCCGCACATCGCTGCGAAGAATTTTGGAAAACGGAATGACGCAAAACAGCGCCCTGAAACTGACGAGAAGCATTGCAGCCCTCCTCGTTGTCTTGGTTGGACAAAGAAGTTACGAGCTCATGACCTTGCGAAGAGTCGACACTGAACTCGAATCTCTCTCAAGAAAAATGACCAACAGCGAAGACACCGCCAACCTCACAGCGGCAATCGATCAATTCGAAGAAACAAGCGGTGGCCACCAAACTAAGAATCAAGCCCTGAGACTTGCGGACATCAAACGGACTGCCACAGACCGATTCTTAGACGATTCGACATTCTTCTCATGGAGTAGTGGCAGCGAAAAAGGTTCGATTCCTATCAAAAAAATCCGACAGACATCGACCCCCATTGGCATCAAAAGCCCCCCAACTATTGGACTTCATCTCGATTCAAGCGCCGAGCTCCCGACCTTCCTAAGAGACCTCAAAGTCAACGGCATGCCCCTCGGATCAAAAGGGGCAACGGAGAAATCGCCAACGGGATCAATCGAAGAATTCACCAAGAGCAAAACCGTCCCCGTTTTGATCACCAATTCAGATGGCTACGCCGCCGAACTTCCGATCAAATTTCAAGTCGACAACGATGCCCCTCAATTCAAACTCTACATCAAGAATCGAGGCGTCATTGAACCAGATGAAGACGACCGGGTTGGCCTCAAACCAGAAGAAACACTCAGCGTCATGATCCAAGACGCCACAATCGTGAAGAATGCACGTTTCGCCTTTCACCAAGAGTACGAAATCAAAGACGAGCGCAATCCAATCCATAACGTGACGATTGGCCAAACTACCACCACAACAGAGTTTCGCGGCCAAGCCACGGATTGGGCAGGAAACACGGCTTCCATCGCTTTTAAGGTAGGTCCTTGGCGCAAACCACTGCCAAAAATCGAGACCCTCACAGTTGCGGGACAGGACGCCACCCAAGGCCGCGCAGCCCAATGCAAAGAAGACCAAGTTGAAATTGCCCTGCGCTTCAAAGGAGGCGATGTGGACCGCACTCTCTTCGTCAGGACAGAAGGGGCCGCGTATCCTTTGCTGCGATCCGGATCGAGTTTCATTGCCAAGGACGTCAACATCCTTGGAGGTGATACTTGGAGTGGCGAAGTCGTCCTTAAGCAAATTGACCGAGATTTCTCTCTCACCAAGATTCAGGTTCGCCTGGACAAATCAAAGCCAATAGTCCGGCTCTATGATGAAAAAGACAACGTCATCATTCCAGAGACCATCGAAGCAAGATCTGGAACAACCTGGACACTCGCGATCGAAGATAACTTGGAGCTCGCAACGGTAGAAGTCATCAGCGATCATCCCACAGAACTCAAAGTAACCCGTCAAGAAGTCAGGAAGTCGTTCCAGAGTTTCGGCATCTCGGTACAAGGCTCAGGAACCATTGAAATCAAAACCCGCGACTTGGCAGGCAACACGACCACGAAGAAGATCGTCTTCAGCTTGACCGCCAAGATGGGGCCTCGTGACGGGGCAGGTCCCAAGATCACTCTGTGGCAAGGCAACAATCCCATCCTTCGTGAAGAACAAGTTTTTTTTTGGCGTGAGGCCAAGGGAATCCAACTCAAAATCGAAGACCCATCGGGTATTGATCTGGACACCTTGCGATGCGAACGCAGTGCAGCGGATGTCTCAAAGGCGAAGCAAGCCCCAACAAGTATGACCCTGCCTATCACAATTGACTCAAATCCTCGCATCGAGGTCGCCGATGTCTATGGGGAGGTCACCGACCGCCAGTTTCTGATCCAAGTGGTCAAGAGTGCCGCCGAAATTGGCTTATTAAAGGACACAAAAATAGTCACGGAATTGCCGATAGAATTCCAGTGGAAGATTCAAGAAGGTGGCTTAGATTCCCGGCTTTCCGTGGAATTAGAAGACCCTGAAGGCCTGACCACCACGGTCAAAAGGAATGACAGTGACATCAAGAATCGGGGGATCATCCACAAGCTTCCCACCGCAAAAAACGGGGTCTGGAAATTACGCCTCAAGTTTAGGGCGTTCGACGGTACGAAAGTCATCGCAACAGAAGAATTTAGGGTCAACCTGAAGACCTAAGTTCCTGGTAGGAGATCAGAAAGGAAATCGAAGCAGTCCTAAACGATAATAAATCTTGCTTAGGCAAAGAATCTGAACCAAGCAAAACGTAGAATGACTGGTACGCGTCGATTCCGAAAGAGCAATCTATGAAAGTCATGATCAACCATCTGACTGGCAGCAAGTCAGGAATCAAAGAATCATTCAACCGCGAGTCTGTCATCATTGGCCGCGGCAATTGCAACGATGTATCCTTAGACCCGTTCTTGGATCCCACTGTCTCTTCTCAGCACGCAGAAATTCGCTTTGAGGACAATACATTCGTGCTCTACGACATGGGCAGCCTCAATGGCACCTACCTGAATGGCTGCGGGGTCCGTCGGGCCACTCTTCACGATGGTGACGAGATATCCTTGGGTCAAGAGGGGCCCAAGCTCGTTTTTCGGTTCTCAGACACAGGCAGCCCCGCACCCAGTGGAGGGCTTGCCAGAGCACTCAAACGAATGGGACCACGCCGTGGCCCCTCAACGTCGATGGAAACAGAAATCCCCTTACTCAACGAACGGGTGGTCAGCCCTCATTTCTTGATCTATGTGGCGGCAATTCTCTTGCTTGCTTTAGTGGCGCTTCTGACCTGGAAGATCGTTTACTGATGGATGAATCCAAGCCTGGGGCTGAGCTCCCTTCCTGGCTCGGACGCTCTGCCGACTTCCTACTCCTTATCTTTTGTCTCGTCATTTTTGGTTTTCAGATCTCGTGGATTGATGACCCATGGGACAACTCCCATTGTGGGGTCAACAGTGGGGCTTACTACGGTTACGCCTGCAAAGGAATTGATGCTTTCGGATACGGTGAAGCGCGAGGCCAAGGTCCTCTCCTTTTCCACCCTGACGGTAAGGGACTGTTTTTGCCCTATACCAATCATCCTGGGACCATCTATACCATCTTCTATCCGGCTTATCGTTACCTAGGCCAAAATGAAAGAGCGCTCCGCATACCCATCTTGGTCATCCTGTTGATCAACATATTGATACTACGATTCCTTCTCGTTCCCATCATCGGACGCTTAGGAGCAACGTCCGCAGCGATTGGTTTTGCTTCCCTGCCCATGATGTATCAGTTCGGCAAGATGGTCGACATCCCACTCTTTTGCTTGGCCCTTTTTGTTCCAGTCGTCACTTCTTGGCTTCGCTATCGCGCTCAACCATCAAAGGGCCGCTGGTTCCTTTTTGCCCTTCTTGCCTTCGTCGCCGGATCTTTGGACTGGTTCTGCTATTTCTTAGGGCCAATTCTCTGTTGCGACATCCTATTGACGAGGAATTCCTTCAAGCAGAAACTCCGCTTGGGCCTCTTAGCATTGCTCCCCTTTGCTGTCGCTTTTGTTCTTGTCTTCAGTTGGTTGCTCTGGGCAGAAGGAAGCGTAGATCAACTTAGCGACACTTTCAGTGGTCTTTTCCGTGCTGTCGGTTTTCGCAGCGATGAAACGAATACCGAATACTTCATTGCCAAAGTAAGCTGGAGTTATTGGTGGGAATCCGTCACCACCCACGGATCATTCACCTTCACCAAGCCATTCCTCGGATTAGCGGCCTTAGGTTTGTTGGCATCTCTTGTCATTCGAAATTATCGCCATCGCCACCTGCGTTGTGGCCTCATGCTCTTAGTAGCAGGCCTCTTGCCGTGCTTGGCCTTTCGCACTCATGCCAGCAAACACGAATTCTGGCCTATGGTCAGCTTAGCTGGATTCGCCCTCTTCTTCGGCGTTGGGATTCGAGCGCTCTACGACGTAGCGAAGAGACTCAAGCTTTCCCCCGGTGGGATTGTCTTGATTGCCTTGGTTGCCTGCGGCTCTTATGGAGCTACCAGTGGTTACCACTTCAAGAAACTCCGGGAAGGCAAGCATGACCACAGGTTGACCGCAATCGAAATGAACCGTGCTTTTGGGCCAGAGGACTTGGTTTTCACTTCTGATTCCCTGTCACCGTCTCGCTTCTATCGCAATTTCGTCACGGTCCCCCAAGCCACGAACCCCTTCTACTTCCGTCATGTTCTGAAGAGGATCAGGAAAAACCGAGGACAATTCAAAAGAGCATTCATGTTGTGGAATAAGAGTTCGAAAGATGATTGGAAATGGCTCAAAGACATTCCTTCTATCGGCGAACTGAAAGAAGTCAGCTTTGGCGGTTCCCAGTACTTTTCGCGGGAAATCGACATCAACCGCCTTTGGGATTACTGATCCCAAAGGCCGATGGGAGTGAGCGCGGAGAGTAGGTGCCTATGCGCCCTTTTCAAAGCGCATCGAACTGGAACCACAACGAAGAATGTCACCGGCTTGCAGCACTTCTTTGCCAACAATTTTCACTTCGTTGAGGAAGGAGCCGTTCGTCGAACCCAAGTCTTCTACTGTGAACGAACGACCATCAAAGGTGATCGCTGTGTGATGCCGAGAAATCTCAGGATCGTGAGGTCGAATGTCTACCCGCAGATCTCGTCCGATTCGACTGACCGGGCGTAGACCAAAACGCCGTCCTTTATCTGGCCCACTGATGACAACCAAATAAGCGTTCAACTCTGACTTGTCCGACATTTTAGCCGGTTTGTTGCTACGGAATTGGTCGGCAAAAGGAATGGTATCTTCGATGTCGAATTCCGGAATGGACGATTCTTCAGCATCAAAGCTAGACTCGGCGGGAGTTTCTTTGGGGGCCGCAGCGGCACCCCCTCCTACCAAACTCGCTTGTATCGTTCTTTTGCCTGGCAACATGAAGTAGAGCAAGAAACCAATCAGCAGGCCAACCCCAGCACCAAGTCCATAGAGAATGCCTGGTGAAGTTTCTCCAAGCTCCCTTGGAAACATCGTCGGAGCAAAATGAGTGGCAATCATGACCAACAGCAAAGCCGTCGCTGCCACGGCTCCTCGAAGAGCCGAACTGAGACCATTGCCCCGGTCCGAGCCCGCCGCCGGAATCGCACTGGCGTCAAAGGCGAGGTCATCCAGGTTATGAATGTCTGTATGGCTTCGCTTTTGCCGAATTACGATTTTGCGTTTGATCAACTCAGGAAAGTGTTTCGCCAAGTCCTTGCGGAATTCCTTGGCCGACTTATAGCGGTCCTTGGGCTTCTGGGCGATGGACTTCATCACGATGCGTTCGAGTTGGGGTGAGATCGGGCGGTAGGCCGAAGGTGGCGTCGCCGTGCCCTGACAAACTCGAAGAGCAAAGTCCCTGAGAGGCTCATCTTCCCGCAGGAATTCGAAAGGTTTCCTGTCTGTGAGCATCTCATAGAAGGTCACACCAAGGGCATAGACGTCTGTTTGCTGGTTGCACATGCCCTGAGTCAAATACTCTGGAGCCATGTAAACCGTTGTGCCTAAAACGAAACCTTGCTGAGTCAGGTTCTTTCCGCCAACGACTTTAGTGATGCCAAAATCAGTGAGTTTCGCTTCCCCTTCGGAGTTGATGAGGATGTTGTTCGGTTTTAAGTCTCGATGAATGTAGCCATGGTTATGGCTGTATTGGATGGCATCCAGCACGCTGTAGAAGATCGGCACAGCGTAACGGGGTGGAACAGCCCCCATTTCCTTGATCATATCTTCCACAGACCCTTGGTCCATGTATTCCAAGATCAAGTAATGATAACCGTCCTGAAAGTGGTACTCGACAAACTGCACGATGTTCTTGTGCACGAGTTGCTTGAGGGCTTCCGCCTCGCGGACAAACCTCTCTTCGAGATTGTCCTCATCGGCGATACTCGGCTTCAGCATCTTAACGGCTACGACATGGCCTCCCCCTTCGCCCTTAAAGACAAAAGCGTGACCGCCATCACCGATCTCTTGGCTGATCAAGTATTTTCCGACTTGGGTACCGATCATGAATCTGCCCGTATGAGCACCAAAAATGGTGCAACAAGTCCTTTAATCCAATGCCTCAATCATCGTTCACTTGAACGAAAATAATTGGGCTTTCACCCCGTTCAATTTTGATCAGAACTTACCGATCAAAAACTGCAAAATGACCAATAAGATAACTTCAGCACCGATGAGCCAATACCAACCCACGGAGATTCCTGACCCCTTATTGCCAATATCCCTTACTGTATCCGCACCCAAATCAACTCCACTCGCTTCGGCACCCTTAAGAATAGCGACATCATAGCGACCAGTATGATCTGAACGGTTATTTGATGGTGGACGAGGAACGCCTTCTGCCGTATCGGCCTCCGAATCTTCCAGTAAGGAAGGATCGAGGTCATCACGCTTTATGATGGGGGTCATTTGAGCGTTGCACTGGAGGAACTGTTCTTCGTCAAGTTGTTTGAGATTCTTGTCTTCTGCGGGAAAGGCGTGGATCTTGATCACCGCCACGGTGATATTGTCGTCTCCGCCTCTTGCGTTGGCCAAGTCGATGAGCTTGAGACAGGCTTCTTTGCTCGGCATCGAACGCACAACTTCACCCGTCTCTGCCATTCCCACAAAATTACTGAGGCCATCGCTGCAAATACAAATGATGTCGCCCAGTTCCAAATTGCGATGGTTAAAGTCAATTTCGAGCCGGGTAGACATACCCACACAACGTGTGATGATATTCTTGTCAGGATGCCCCTCGGCCTGCTCTGGTGTCAGTAACCCAATGTCGATCAATTCATTGAGATATGTGTGATCTCTGGTGACTTGTTCGTCCTCGTCCCCACGATACATGTAGCAGCGCGAGTCACCGAGGTGGCCGACTACGAATGTCGTGCCACGAATAAGGGCGGCAACACAGGTCGTGCCCATATCTTTAAGCTGAACGTTCTCATTCTGTTTCGCTTTAACAGCCTCGTTGCTGGCGAGAATGGACTCTTCGATCAGATCACGCATGGTGCTTTGCGTGGAAGCCTTGAAAGATTCGAGGATGGCGGCCGTGGTGGTTTGACTGGCAATGCTTCCGCCGGTGTGTCCACCCATACCGTCGGCGACGACCACGAGATGGCCCTTCTTCCGTTCTTCATCTTCACCGGAAGCGATCGCCACGCAGAAGTGGTCCTGATTCTCCGAGCGGACCATGCCTACATGGGTCTCGACCGCGATCTCGACTTTATCTGCCATTGAGTTCTCCGAGCCGGATTCGTCCGCTTCCCAACGGCACCCCGGCAACATCTTGGGCGGTGACGATCTACGTTGTCGATTTAGGGCGAATCTGTCAAGACCCTTCCGCGCTAAACCTTGGCCCAACATGAGCTTCGGCCCACAGCTAACCCCGGCTTGAGAAGAACTCTAAAGTCTCCAATTCAAGAGCGGACAGAATAGGGGCTCTGATAGAGAC
>WFTN01000160.1 GCA_015485455.1 Planctomycetota bacterium
CTGTGGTTCAGGTCAATGGCAAAAAGTTGGACGACCCTTGGACATTTCTTGAGTCACATAAAGCCGGTGATGCCATCAAATTGGTCGTGCAAAACGGCGAGACCGAAAGGGAAGTCACGGTCAACCTGATTGAAAAGAAGACAATGATTCCATCGATCCGCCTCATTAAGCAAGCGAACGAACGCCAGATGAGAATTCGGGAAGGCTGGCTCCGTGGCTTCCACGAAACAGGCCCCTCAAAGTAGTCACGAGAGAGCCACTTCGGGGACGATTTCCCGACAATCAAGTTCAAGAGTTTGAAAAGCAGCAGAGTGGCAATCTGTTCCTGATAGATGTTCAACTGCTCGGCGAAACGAGGCTCCGTTTCATTCGACGATCGCCGTCTCAATTTGAGATTTCGGTGAATTGCCTAGCCCCAAAAATTTCGGTCTTAATAGAAAAATTCGGCTATGACTTGAGGTTTTAACCCCAGACGCGGACCCGTTTGGGAGTGATCTGTTCGTGGCGTGTTCGATCTAAATCAATACTTAGGTGTGCTTTGTGAGTTCCACGAGGCTATCTCCCTGATGAGATAGTGCGTTAGGCAGAATAAAAGAACACCTCACTTATCTTAAGGATTTGTGTTCTTTCCGTTAAGGGATCTTTATGACCGGGTCGATACCCCAATTGACGGCGCTTCATTCAGGCTCGCCGGATATGATTTTGAGGAATCCAAAGATGACAGAAGTGGCCAGTTCGTCGCCCTCAGCGACAGCAAGCTTGGGTGGAAAATACTTTACTTTCAAACTCGGCAACGAGGAGTATGGCGTAGAGATCTTGAAGGTCCGAGAAATCATCGGCCTCATGAGCGTCACTGAGGTACCAAGGACGCCAGAACATGTTCGTGGTGTCATCAATCTGCGGGGCAAGATCATTCCCGTTCTCGATATTCGAATTAAGTTTGGTCTCGCTGTTGCTGCAGACACAGACGAGACCTGCATCATTGTCATCGATGCAGAACACCAAGGCGGACTCATTCAGATAGGTGCTGTCGTTGACAGCGTGTGCGAGGTCTTGGACATCGCGGAAGCCGACATCGAAAACGCCCCGTCTTTTGGCGGAAATCTTGAATGCCGCTTCATTCGTGGCATCGCCAAGATGGGGGACAGTGTCAAGATTTTGCTCGAAATCGAAGATGTGCTCACATCGGAAGAACTTCAACATTTTGGCCACGATGGCGGTGAGTCACGTTGAATCTGTGAGGCCGAAGAACCAAAGGAATTCAGGAAAAGGGAAGAAGGAAATGTCTAGTAATACAACAAACGCCCCAGCAGATGTCGATGTCACAAAAGAAGTTTCGAAATTCTTCACGACTCTTACGGCGATAAACCAATGTCATGAAAGTGCTACACCCATCGAAGACATGTTTGGGGCAATCGCCAACAACATGAATTTCTCTTCGGGTTTGCTTTGGGTCTGTGATGGAGAAGGGATGCCGAAAGAAATCTCACTTCGCCATGGGCCAGTGGTTCCGGCAACGGAATCGGTTCCCGAGATGGCGACCCAGGGGCCATGGCAGCAAATGTCTCATTCTCGAGGTCCAGCGTCAGCGAATTTGGATTCAGTGGGCCATAGCCCCCGTTATGCCGCTGCTTCTGCTGCAGGAATTCAGTCGACTATTCTGGTACCGGTCTGCAGTCCGGATCATTGGACTGCCGTCTTTGAGTTCTTCGCTGAAGATGATTTCGCTTGCGAAAATAGTACAACTCAGACCATGGCGGTGGCTGCCCAGATCCTCGCCGCCCAGTGCAATCAAAATGCCTTGCAAGGGTCGGTCGCCATCGGCAACGCATCAAGGAATGGTTCTATGAACGCCTTGATTTGCATTGACAAGGATCTCGTTGTTACTGAAGTCAACCAAGCGTCCATTGATCTTCTGACCGAATACTTGCCCCATTTCCAAGAGGCCTTCCCTGGATTCCAGATCAGTCAAGTTCTGGGAGCGAACATCGATTCATTTCATCGCAACCCAGAGCACAATCGGCGGATGCTGGCGGAGTGCAAGTCTTGGCCCCTAAAATCTGAAATCAACATTGGCGACCTGGTGTTCGAGCTTTCCATCAGTGAAGCGCGAGACAAACATGGTGATCTCAGAGGATACGCATTGGAATGGATGGAGATTGGGAAGGCCCGAGACGTGGCCACCCAGGCGGCACGCCAAGACTCCATGATCGAAAATTGCGAAGCCATGTTCATGACCGCCGATCTGGATCTGAAGATCACCTATTGCAATCCCAGTGTGCTTCGCATGTTGCAAAAATACGAAGGCCAATTGCAGAAAGCTTTCCCGAACTTCAACGTGAACAATCTCGTTGGAATCTGTGTTGATGATTTTCATGTGAACCCAGCTCATCAAAGAAACATCCTGTCGAACCCTGCCAATTTACCCGTAACCAGCGCCTTGCAATTGGGGCCACTCCATTTCGCTGTGACAGCGATGGCCTTGCGGGACTCAGAAGGAGAATTCGTTGGCGTGGCAGTTCAATGGACAGATCTCAACGACCGAGAACGCTATCGGGAACAAGTGAACGGTGTCATTGAAGCGGTCAGGACCGGAAATCTATCCCAGCGGGGTGATCTGGATGCTGTGTCCCCGGACTTTGCAGAAATGCTCCAGGGTGTCAACGATGTGGTTGATCAGTTTGTGCGGCCTTTGCAGTCCATTGGGAATGTTGTGAAGTATCTGTCGCAACAAGATTTGACCCACCGCATGGATGGTGAGTTCGAGGGCGACTTTGCCGCGATGCAAGAGCAGTTCAATGAAGCTCTGGCCAACATGGAGCAAGTTGTTGGACGGGTCGGTGCCTCCGCTGCTGACGTAGCGATGGCTGCGGATACCATTAACGAAGGTGCGGCGAAATTGGCCGACGGAGCCAGCACCCAGGCCAGCGCCATTGAAGAAATCTCAGCTTCATTGGAGGAAATGACCTCCATGACCCACCAAAACGCAGACAATTCCTCTGAAGCTCGATCTTTGGCCGCCAACGCTCAGGAGTCAGCAAAAACTGGTCAAGAGACAATGACGGACATGCAAGAGGCCATCAGCGCTATCAAGAACTCCAGTGATGAAACCGCTGCGATCGTGAAAACGATCGAAGAGATTGCCTTTCAAACCAACCTGCTCGCTTTGAATGCTGCTGTTGAAGCAGCCCGCGCCGGTGACGCTGGCAAGGGGTTTGCTGTTGTGGCTGAAGAAGTGAGGTCACTGGCTCAACGGTCAGCAGAGGCGGCAAAAGACACAGCTCGCTTGATTGCAGGTGCTGTCAAGAATGCCGACTCTGGTGTCACCATTTCGAGTCGGGTAGGGGAGTTGTTGACGGAAATATTCGACGGTTCTACCAAAGTAAACGACCTCGTGGCCGAAATCGCCGCTGCTTCGAAAGAACAGGCTGATGGTGTGTCACAAATCAATGGGGCCGTTGACCAAATGAACAAAGTCACCCAAGAGAATGCTGCGAATAGCGAGGAATCTTCCGCTTCAGCCATTCAAATGAAGGCAGAAGTCGATCGCTTGGCGGAACTGGCAGGCATGTTCGTCGTCGGAGACGTTCAGGAAGAAGAGGAAGAAGCCCCACAACGGCCAGCGAAGACCAAGCCACGTCCTCGGAAGGCTCCACGGGTCAAGGCTCCTGCGGCCGAATCGGCAAGGGATTTCTTTCCCTTAGACGACGATGAAATCGATGATTTTTAGTCGCGCCCCCGAATAGCGGGGTTAGGCAAACAAGTTGCAATAGGGTTTGGCACTCAGTTCTGGAGCAAACATCAAGTGAAAACAGCATCGTTCGAATTTCTTCGCAAGACGATTCATGATGAGAGTGGCATTGTGGTCAATGAAGACAAGATGGCCATGGTTGCGGCTCGGCTGACCAAGAGAGTTCGTTCTCTGGGGTTGGCGAATGACGAAGACTATATTGCCTTCTTGAAAGAGAACAGGAAAACCGAAATTGTCGAGCTTCTCGACGTTATTTCAACCAACGTGACGCGGTTCTATCGTGAGGATCAACACTTCAAGTTTCTCGATGAGTACTTAATTGACATCCTGAACACTGGACGAAAGCGCATCAGGATTTGGTGTGCAGCCTCGTCTACGGGAGAGGAACCCTACACGTTGGCAATCACGGCACTGGAAGCTCTGCGCAAGACCGGTAAGCAAGTTGACCTTAAGATCTTGGCAACAGACATCTCACCCACGGTGTTGGGTCACGCACAGCGGGGAGTCTATTCTGAACAGAACGCGGGGCCGATCCCCCCAGAGCTGCTGGATCGCTACTTCGATAAGGTTGATGGCCAGTTTGTTGCCAAGGAAATCTTGAAACAGATGCTGGTGTTTCGTCGGGTCAACTTGATGGATCAGCCATTTCCTCTCAAGGGACCATTGGACCTCATTTTTTGCCGGAACGTCATGATCTATTTCAATAGTACGGACAGACGCAAGGTCGTCGAAGGTTTCTGCAAATTGTTGACACCTGATGGACGCTTGGTTGTGGGACTATCCGAAAGTCTCAATGGCATGGGGGATGTTGTGGAACGAGATGGGGCTTCTATCTACCGGAGGGTTCTATGAGCCTTGTGAGCCAAGAGAAAAAGCAACTCGTTGTGGTGGGGGTCGCAGAGATTGCGCTTTCCAAGAAGTCGGACGACGTGATTATCACTTATGCCTTGGGGTCCTGCCTGGGGATTACGGTTTATGATCCTGAGCTCAAAATTGGCGCCCTCGTTCATTGTTTACTTCCTAGTGCCAAGAAACATCCAGAGAAAGGGGAGTCTAAACCTTCCATGTATGTGGACACCGGCATGATGGACCTGATGCAGAAAATGAAATTCCACGGTTCGGAAATCGATCGCTTAGTGATCAAAGTGGCCGGCGGCGCCAACCCCATCGACAAGACTGGCATGTTTAAGGTGGGCGAAAGGAATCACACAATGCTTCGCCGAATCTTGTGGAAAAATGGCCTGTTCACCGCCGCTGAAGATGTGGGTGGGACCAAGCCTCGGACAATAAGTTTGGACATAGAAACTGGGCTCGTCCTGGTTCGTTCGGACAGAAATGAGGTGGAACTATGACCTCCGAAGCTCTTTCCGGTCGTGAGGCCGTTTTGAATGAGATCGAGAGAATTCCCATGTTGTCGTCCGCCGTCGTCGAGCTCTTGCAGCTTCTACAAGGCGACGATGATGATCTGGACGCACAAGCGATCAAGGCTATCGTCGAAAAAGACCCAGGGATCTCCGCTCGTGTCTTGTCTTTGGCCAATTCGCCTCTCTATTCCAGGGGTTTCGAGATTGCTTCCGTTGACGGAGCTCTATCAAGACTTGGACTGAAGAAGTTAGCGAAGATTACCTTAGAGGCGAGTCTCCAGAAAATGAGCTCAGTCGATCTTTCCGGTTATGACTTGGGTGCAGATGGTCTCTGGACCCACGCTGTGGCCACTTCGATCGCTGCCAAGGGACTTGTGCAGCATCTCGAGCTCGAAGATGATGGCAGTTTGCACGCAGCAGGACTCCTCCACAATGTTGGTCGGATCGCGCTTCAGGCAGCCTTTGGTGAGCAACTTCGCGATTTAGACTTGGAAGATGACGAGTCCTTCGCCGACGCAGAATTGAGAATCTGCGGGATCGAAACAACAGATGCCAGCGCCTGCTTGATGGAGCATTGGCGTCTCCCTCAGAAGCTAGTTGATTCTGTTCGCTATCTGCAAAATCCTCAGGACGCTCCTGAGGACTCGAGACTGGCTGCCGAGGTCATTCATCTGGCAACCCACATTAGCAATTGTGGGGGCTGGGGCGTTGGCAGGGATGGGACTGCCCATCGCGTATCCAAAGAAACAATTCAACAGCTCAACGTCAGTGCGGGTGTTATTGACGATGTGCTTGAAGAAACAATGATTGAAATGGCGAGTTGGAGCAATGGATCATGAGTTACAAAATCCTAATTGTGGACGATTCCAGAACCACGCGGAAAATGATTGGCCGGTCACTCAAGATGGCGAAGATTCCTATCGACGAGTTACTTGAGGCTGAGAATGGGGCCGAAGGTTTACAGGTTCTGAAAGTGGTCGATATCGACATGATTTTTTCAGATCTGAATATGCCGATCATGACAGGATTCGAGATGATCGACAAGATCAAGGCTGATGATGCTGTCATGGACATTCCCCTCATCGTGATTTCAACGGAGGGAAGTTCTCTTCGAATCTCGGAGCTGAAGAACAAGGGAGTGGATGGCTATATCCGTAAGCCTTTCAAACCAGAAGAAGTGCGCGATGAAGTTTGGAAAGTCGTAAAGGAGTCTTTGAAATGAGTCAGGCAACCTTAGATTCTGTCCCCATTCTCTTGGAAGTGTTGGAGACTATGACTTTCATGAGTGGGATCGTCATGCCCCAAGAGGAAATTCCCTCCGAAATTCCCGGAGCATTGGAAGCATC
>WFTN01000161.1 GCA_015485455.1 Planctomycetota bacterium
AATCGCACGCCTTTGGCCCCTTATGTTCGTGACTTCAATCAGTACAGCCAAGTCTCTGATCACAATATTGATCCGGCGACAGATGATCAGCCATTCTTCTTTTATACCCTTCCCTTTCTTGATGCCCTTCAATTTTGGCGGCCATCGATTGTTTCTGACAACACAGCTTGGGCATCACTTGCAGTGAGCTTGTTCGTCATAGCGGTGCTTGTGGGAATTCTATTTTACTTGCCGCTCCGGCGAGTTCGTCGGATGGTAAGTGCCCGTGATCGGCTAACTCTCTTGGAACAGGTTTTCTTTTGCGCCATTGGCGCCGGATTCATGTTTATTGAGATTTCTTTACTTCAGCGGCTTTCTCTTTTCTTGGGCCATCCGACCTTTGCGCTTACGGTCGGGTTGGCGGGCCTTCTGGCCTGGACTGGAGTGGGCGCCAAACTGAGTGGCATTTTCTCAAAGAAGTGGGCCGGAGAGAATTGGTTGGAATTTGCTCTCTATGGACTTTTGCTCGTCGTCGCCGTGTTCAGTTACTTAGTGCCAACACCGGGGGCGTGGGCGGCCACATGGACCAGCCCACAGCGGGTTGGCTTGGTACTCCTCTATTTGGCACCCATAGGAGTTTCCCTGGGGATACCCATGGCAGCCGCAATGGGAGCTTTGGGAACCAACAGGCGCGACACGATTGCCTGGGCTTGGGGCCTCAATGGTGCCAGCGGGGTATTGGCATCGGTGGTCGCCATCGTCGTTGCCATCACCATGGGGTTTACGGCTTCCTATTTCCTGGGTTGGCTGTTCTATCTTTGCGCGGCCCTAGCTTGGAAGGCTCATCGAATGGGGGAAAGATCAGTGAAAGAATGAGCCAACCTGTCGAGTGAATTACTTTGTTTTCTTGGGTGTTGTGGTTTTGATCTTGGGGCGAGGGTGAGACTTGAAGAACTTCCAAATGATCTTTGTAGCATTGATGGAACGGCTGCCGTCGTGAGGCCATTCGTGTCCTCCGCCCTCCAGGCTATAAAGCACCACCTCTGTCTTGTTCTTGCCATGAGCCCAAGTGTCGACGTGGATTCGTCCTTTTGCGGAGTCTTTGCGTTTCCGCTCTGAGCAGCTGTTGTACTTGGCGAAGAATTCAGCACTCTCCATGGCCGAGCGAGGCCCCACGAATGCTGCCTTCTTGCCATAATTTCGATCGTAACCTACCACTTGATCAGACATGCCGTGAATAGCGATGACCGACACCGACACCTTCGGACCAACACGATCGATGAATAGGCCAGAGACGGGGCCGATGGCTGCAACCTTGTCCCCATGGGCGGCGGCGAAACAGTAACTCATGTAAGCTCCGCTACTATGACCAGTCATGAACACTTTGTTCTTGTCGATACGATGTTCTTTGATGAGGCTTTTAATGAGCTTGCTCAGAAACTTGCAGTCTCGTGAATTCTGCCAACCCCAAGATTCCCAAGCCGCGGGCGACCCTAAGGCGGCGGGGAAGACGGCGATGAAGTTCTCCTTATCGGCAAGGTGTTTCCAGTCGCCGTAGTAAGGACCTGATGCGATGCGAGGTGTTCCACCTCTTCCATGGAGCATGAGCACCATGGGGATGAGCTTCTTTTGCTTCTTATTATATCTCTTGGGTAAGTGGAGTATGTAGGTTCGCTTTTTCTTTCCGACTTTGATGGTGCGGTCTGTCGTCCGCGATTTTTGGGCACTCACGGTCTCGGCTGGCAGGATCATGAATGCTGTGATCATGAGCCCTAAGGCAAAGCAAGGGAGCCTGAAAGAATACTGGGGAACCATGGACAACTCCGGTCTGGGTAACTCAAGGCATGAAATTCTATCCTATACTGAAAACCCGGTCCATCAGCGCTATTTTCCTTTCTCATCGTTCCCATTCAAACTAACATTCGCACTGCCATGAGTTTCTTGTTTCTTTCCGGGGAAGGTCCTTGTTTATGCAAACCGCCAGCCGTGCCGCCTTGTTCTTTTTCTTCCTCGCGATTTCCTTGTTGAGTACGAGTTGTGCGGTCACGGAGGTGGGGGTGAAACAGGCGATAGACCTGCCCTGTATCGCCGAATCCAGTCAATGGCAGGGTACGGGGCGCCACGCTGACGTTCTTGAGTTCATCGAAGAGCTCCAATCAAGATCGCCTGTACTTCGTGTCACCAGCATGGGCTATTCCACCGAAGGTCGATGTTTGCCACTGTTGATTCTGGCGGACCCTCCGGTGGCAAGCCCGGAAGAGGCACGGGCAAGCGGGAAACTCGTTGTCTATGCCCAAGGGGGCATTCATGCCGGTGAATGCTGCGGCAAAGAAGCTTTGCAAATGTTGGCTCGTGAGTTGGCATTGACCCCCAAACACCCTTTGCTAAGCAACCTCATTATTCTGTTGGCTCCGATCTACAACCCTGATGGTAATGAGCGGATGGCCAAGAACAATCGGCCCGGGCAAGCCGGACCAGCACTTGGTATGGGACAACGGGCAAACGGCCAGGGTTATGATCTCAATCGAGACAACACCAAGTTAGATAGTCCCGAGGCCCAAGCACTGGCGCAGATGATGACAGATTGGGACCCCTATCTGGTCATTGACACCCATACGACCAATGGATCTTTCCACCGGAATACTCTGACCTTCGATGGCCCCGTGAATCCCGCCGGTGACCAAGCCATCATTGATTTTGTCCGCAATACTTATTTGCCAACGGTCAGTCGGTCCTTGGCAGATGAAACTGGCTATAAGACAACTTTCTATGGCAACTACAATCGCAACAAGACCCGCTGGACGACTTATGATGGCAGACCCCGATTCGGCACCCGCGCTCGGGGGATTCGGGGGATCATTTCGATTCTTACAGAGGCCTATAAGTATGCTTCCTACAAAGACCGTGTTCTGTGCACCAAAGAATTCTGCCGCCATCTCTTAACCTACGCCTCTGAACACGAAGGGGATATTCGGAGATTGATTGAAGAGGTTCGGCAGCGCGCCGTCTCCTTGGGTGAAAGGCCAGCCCAAGAAAATGTTGTTTCCATTCGGGCTCGGGTGGCACGTATTCCCAAAGACTTGGTTCTGGATGGTTGGGTCGAGAAAGTCCCAGTGGGGGCTGATCCAAAACGAACCCGGCCAAAGCCCACCGCGGAAGAAGCCACCTATACCATGGAACATTGGGGAGCCTACCAATCAGATTTGGATGTCTTGCGGCCTGTGGCCTATGTCTATCCCACAGACATGGTGGGGCTAACATCGAAACTCAGGCAACATGGAATCATGGCCGAGATTTTACCAACCGGGAGTCTAGTCAACCTGGAGATCTACCGGATCAAGAAGTTAACCCAAGCTAAGAGAATCTATCAAGGACACCGACAAGTTACTGTTGAGGTCGAGCCTCGACAAAAGGAGTATCGCACGACCAGGCCGATGGCGCTGGTTCGGACGTCTCATCACTTGGGCAACTTGATTGTCTACTTGTTGGAGCCCCAGGCCGACGATGGTTTGACCTCGTGGGGACACTTTGACGGTATCCTGAAGGAAGCCAGTGACTTTCCTGTTTGGCGGGTGATGTCACCGTTCTGATTCTTGCTGCATGGGGCCGCTAATTCTTCTCTTTGCTTTTCTTCAATTCCTGAATGACGAATTGAGCTTGGGGATCGCCGGGATGTTCCTTCAGGATGATTTGGGCAGCGGCTTCGGCTTCCTTTCTGTGGCCGAGTTGGAGGCGAATCATGGCGATGGAAACAAGAGTCTGGTGACGCTCTCTTCCCTTGGTGTGAGAAACAATGGCCTCCATAGCTTCAACGCCTGCTAAGGGGTTTTGCGTACGTTGGGCGTAACTCAGTTTCTGCCTCTGATAGAGGATGTTATCGGGTTCCAATTCGATGGCTGGCTTCAGGGCTTCAAGAGCCTCTTTCCACCTTTGCTGAAAGTGGAGGACGCTGGCTAGGTCGGAATGACTTCCTGCGTGACTTGGATCGATTTTGGTGGCCCTGGTGAGCTCCTTGATAGCTTGCTCAGGTTTTCCAAGAGCCATGGCCAGCCCTGCCAACCGTGCGGGGTAACGGACGTCAGAGAACAAAGAAAGACTCTCTGCTTTGGCGAAGGCCGACATGGCCTTTTTGCCATTGGTCTTCACTTTGTCTGGGAGCAGATCTTTGTTGCGCTCCCAAGCCCAACGAGGAACATCGGTTTGATTGAAGGCAAAGTTTCCCTGAAAAGTGTAATACTGCACCAAGCCACTATGGCCCACGAAGAGGAGCCAGAGGGTCGCTATTCCCAAGAACCAGCGACCGCTTTTTGTCCATTGGCCATGGCTCCGAAGAGCGTGGTTGGTGATGTGAAGAGTGTCAGATTTTTGGCCACGAATCATGAGGCCAACGACAAAAGCAGTCAGCGCACTGAGGGAGAGAGAAAAGAGCATGGGCGATTGACCATGCAGAGAAGTAGCCCAAGTCGCAAAGGTGTCTGGCAAGCCAGCAAAGATAGTGAGAGTTAAGACGAATGCTATCACCATAGCCAGATCGGTTGCGAGGTCGAAGCCGAAGGGCAATTTGGCCCTTTTCTTACTCTTGGCCCGTGCCAGAAGAGCCGGCTTGCCAAAGCCGAAGTAAAGCGCTTCTTCCGGGCATGAACTGATGCAGTCCAGGCATTTCATGCAACCAGCATTGACCACCATGCCGAACTGTTGAATTTCGTGCGTCACTTGAACATTACTGGTACAAACGGCGGTGCAATGGCCGCAAGCTTTGCAAGCATCCGTGACGCGGATTCTTCCGGGAGCAAGCTTTTCACCGAGGGCGAAGACGCCCCCGTAAGGGCAAGCGTAGGTGCAGAATCCTTTGGCGCCCAAGACGTAAACCATCAAGAACCCGGAGACGGCAAAGGTGGCAATGGTGAGCCAAGGTCCCGGAAATGTCTCCCAGAATTCCTCTTTGATAAAGCCAGCGCTGAAATCGGGGGCTCCCAAATCGTTGCGGTGTCGATAAATGAGAGGCATGCCGAACATGACAAATGCCGCACCGAAAGGGATGAGAGTTAAGAACCGGGAACGCAATGGGCGCGGCTTGATGCCAGCTCGTTTGAGGAGCCAGGCACAGAAATCTTGGACGGCCACCATGTGACATGCCCAACCGCAAAAGAACCGCCCGAAGATCAAAACGGAAACAGTTGAGATGATCATGAGGATGGCCCCGGCGTTGACCAGGCCGTCCCGCAGGGTGTACATGGCCTCGCTCGGCTCCAACGGCGAGACCGTGGAACCACTCATCTTCCAATGCAAGATGTGAGCCAATGCCAGGACGTGAATTGCGATGAGGACAATGGCCCGCCTTCTGCCCATCCGTGATTTGCGAACTTGACCCCGAACAGGAGGGCCTTCAGCGTAGATCGCTTTGGGCAAGGCCGGATGATTGCATGATTCCTTACCCTGATTGCATGCCATCGCATATTCTCTCACAAAGATCTCGTATCAACTCAGCGTGTTTATGTTAACACGTTTCACGGCTGATATTGTCTCCTTTGATCTCGACATAAGGACGCAGGATGGGAGATCTTAATCCTGTGCAACTTTGTTAGTATGGTAACGCGAAGCTTTTAGAATTCACCGGGCATGGCGAATCAAACCATGGTGCGATCAGTCAAGACAGTTTACTTACCAACTCAATTGCCGAGTCGATCCATTTGTGGATTCGGACTGGGCGTCAGCTTGATCTGGTTTCTGGCTGATATTGTGCCCGTCTTGGTTGATCCAGGAGAGACTTCCTCTCAACAACGGTTGCTGGGAATTATGATGTTGGCCGGGATGGCCATTCTCGCCGGGGCGGTGGGACAAATCGCGGCATCCTTGGCTGTCCTTTTGGGCCGGTTGTTTTCAGCCATGTCTCTGTCTATTCGGTGTTTTCTCTCATCCGCGCCTTTCGCCCTTGGCTTTTTTG
The DNA here is from genome assembly GCA_015485455.1 of Planctomycetota bacterium. Classification (GTDB taxonomy): domain Bacteria; phylum Planctomycetota; family DRQF01; genus S139-23. Next base: position 5,924 of record WFTN01000161.1, read on the forward strand.
TTCTTCTTGCTCCACGGCTGGTTGATCTTTTGAGTGGCGATTGGGTTGTGAATCAACCATGGCGTCCCATTGCCCTGGTGGGCACCTTGTGTGGTTCCTTCATTGGCTCTTTGCTTGTGGGTGCTCAAACTTGTCGCATTGCTATTGCTCATGGGAGGTTGCCAACCTATTTTGGCATGGCGGCCTTGGGGTTGACGGTCCTGGTTTTTGCTCTCGATGCCCAAGCTGCCTTAGCGCGAAGACACCAAGCGATTCACGACATTCTCGCTATTGTTGGTCTTATTGCGGCTGGGTTGTTTGGGTCATCGGTCTTGGGGGCTTCGTGGCGTAAGTATGGTCTCTTTCAAGTCATCGTTGGGACGTTGACCCTTGCTTGCCTTGTTACGGGGATTGCCCCCGGTGAGTCTGGCTACCTGCGTCGTCTGCTCTACAAAGGCAGCCGCTTGAGTAGTCGTGTGCTAGACGGCTCGGCCAAGGAAGTCGTTTTTCCCACACGAATTGATCAGCAACTACTTCATGAATTAGGGAATCAACGGCGTGTGAATGACGAAACGCTCGATGATTTGATTCCCGGACGCAAAAGCCGCGACATTGTCCTCGTTACTATCGACACTCTGCGTCGCGATATTTTTGATTCTGAGCGTGTGGCCACTTTGATTCCCAACCTTGATCGTCAGATGAGTCGAAGTGTCCAGTTTGCCCAAGCTTGGACTCCTTTCCCGTCGAGCCGATTGGCCATGCACGGGATGTTTACCGGGCATTATCCTACAGCAAGCTCAATCTATGAAGG
>WFTN01000162.1 GCA_015485455.1 Planctomycetota bacterium
AAAATGGAACATCCCAACCTTCGACTCGGACCAACCCAGGTCTTTGAGCAATTCCATGCCAACGAAAGACTCTAAGATAGGCCCCACCGCTCCCCTGTTGGCGCACAACTGTTCGGAAGAATAGCCGAGCAAATGACAGGTAAGTCCAGAGTCCGTCATCATGACCTTGGGCGACTTCACAAGCCGTTTGCTTTGATTGCCGAACCACGGTGGAATGGTCTTGACCAAGAAGACGCCGTCAAGCAAAGCCATGTATCTCTTAAGAGTCGTTTGGGGTAGATCAGCATCACGCGCGATGCCGGCGTAGTTCAGTAGTTGCCCCGTACGTATCGCCAAGAGCTGGAGCAGTTGAGGTAACTTGGTGAGGTTCTCTATGTTCGCCAAGTCTCGTACATCTTTTTGCAAAATGGTCGTCAGATAGCTTTCGAACCAAGAGGCCCTGCGTTGAGGATCACCTCTGCTAAGGGCTTCAGGGTAAGCGCCGGCTACCAAGAGGTCGGCCATCTGAAGCGGAAGCAATTCCTGGCATGCAGAGCTGGGAAGCTCACTACCAAAACAATCGTCAACGAAAGAACGAAGCGGGCGGCTGAGGGCTTCCCGTCGAGCGAATGGCCACAAGGTCAGAAGCTCCATGCGACCAGCAAGGGAATCGCTCAATGTAGGGAGGACCAAGACATTTGCCGAACCCGTCAAGAGAAAACGACCGGGCTTGCGATTCTGATCGACTGAGCGTTTGATGGCCAGAGCCAGCTCAGGCACTCTTTGAATCTCATCAATAATGACGGATTCTGGTAAGCCAGCAATGAATCCATCTGGATCTGAAGCAGCTGCACTGTGGACCAAGGTGGAATCTAAAGTGAGATATTCTTGGCCTCGATGTTGCTCCGCGATCTCCTGAACCAGCGTACTTTTCCCGACTTGGCGCGCTCCTTGCAAGAAGACCACCGGTGTATCGCTTAAGGCCGCCCTTATAGAATTTTCTGCAAATCGAGTGAGCATAGTACGAGCGTAGCTTCTTACTCATGCAAATCAACCACTCAGTGGCTGATTTTCAACCACTGAGTGGTTGATTTGCATGAACGCCTGAGCAAAAAGAACAACACCATTCCAAATCATTCCCAAACAAGCACTTAGGCACGCACCGACCTGTCGATCCCGATTGAGAACCAGCGAAGACTCAAGAATTTGGTCACGAAATACCACTGATTGCTTGGGATCTGTTAAGAAAACACAGACATGGACCGTGTCCGGCAACACAACCCGGTCCCAAACGGAAGAACAATTGACAACGAATCGAGAGTCCAAATGAGCGAAGAAAACAACTGGTCAGAAGGCGACACAATTGCCTCCGGTGATGCCACCATTCCTGACATTGAAATTATAGAAGTAAGGCGCAATGGTTCCGGTGAAGTCTGCGGCACAGGGAAAATGGCGAAGCTGAACTACACTGCCATGTTGGCCAGTGGCGAAGTTATTGACCCGGGTTTGCGCCCTTTTGAATTTAGCGTTGGCAGTGGTATGGCCATCGTCGGCTGGGACATTGTCGTTGCCAAGATGCGTGTGGGTGACAGCTTTACTATTCACCTACCCCAAGATCTCGCCTATGGTCCTTCCAAGGGCGACCTCAAGTTCGACATGGAATTGCTGTCCTTTAAATAGGGCGTTCAGTCGGAAGGCTTGCCGCAAAAGGTAGAAGTCAACTCAACCCCTTGAGATACTCCAGTACCAGTTGAGGCAAGTCATCCGAATAGCCCCCTTCCAAGACTGAAAAGGTCGGCACCCCCGTGTCCTTAAGCGCCCGCCCGAAAGTGAAATAGTCTTCACCCTCAAGATTCTCTTGGGCCAAAGGATCACCACGAAAGGCATCAAAGCCTGCGGACACAGCGATGAGATCTGGGCCGAATGCCAAAATATCATCCAAACAGCGCATCACCCCATCAGCAAAATCTTGGCGCCGCCCATGGGGCCGGATAGGATAATTCTTGCAATTGCCCCGACTGTGGTTGCCGGTATTGGGAAAAGCCGGGCTCTGATGCACAGAAGTGTAGAGAATCCCTTCGGCCCCCAACACGCTGGCTTCCGTGCCGTTGCCGTGATGAACATCAAAATCGAGAACACCCACCACCAAGCCCTTTCGAGCCCCGACCTTGGCAGCCACAGCGATCTGATTGAGGTAACAAAATCCCATGGCTGTCTCGGCGGAAGCATGATGCCCCGGTGGCCTTAAGAGACTGAATGCAACTTCCCCTGCCAAGGCTGACTCCATGGCGTCTAAGGCCCCGGCGACACTTCGCAAAGCGTGGGTTTCAATCCCCTCATGAGCAGGGGTGTCAGCGTCAAAGTCTTGAGAACGGCTCAACCCTTTGACGAAGTCATATGGATGTACCAATTCAACGAATTCTGTGGCGTCGGCCAGGGGTTTTGAGATGACTGCCCCCAATGCTTTATCCGTCTCCAGACGTTCCAGAGTAGCCCCAACTCTTTGGGGACGTTCCGGGTGTCCAGGACGTTCATAGTCAATGCAGGCGATATCAGTGAAGATTTTCATTATCTGTTCATCTAAGCTACTGTGAGGTAGAACCATCGGCTCCGAAAGCACAAGCAAAGGGCTTTCGACCGACATCGCGACACCATACATGGATTGCCACATGAATCGTATATCAGCTTACGTCATTCTCGCCTTCTGCGCCCTCACATTTGTCACTTGGGCCCAAGAAGATGATCCTTCCCCCACCAGTAAGCCCGTTGTCGAACAAAGAAAAGCGAATCGTTTGGCCAACGAAAAAAGCCCTTACTTACGGCAGCATAGGTTCAACCCCGTTGCTTGGTGGCCCTGGTGCGAAGAGGCATTTGTCGAAGCCAAACGTAGAGGCGTCCCCGTCTTCCTTTCCATCGGTTATTCCACCTGCCATTGGTGTCATGTGATGGAACACGAGAGCTTCGAAAACGAAGAAATTGCCGCCTACATGAATGAGAATTTTGTTTGTATCAAGTTGGACCGCGAGGAACGCCCAGACATTGATGCCGTCTACATGCGTGTTGTTCAACTGTTGAGCAAACGGAGCGGATGGCCAGCCTCGCTCTTTTTGACCGATGAGAAGAAGGCCTTCTTTGGAGGTACCTATTTCCCGCCACAACCCTTTCATCAATTGCTCAAGAACGTCACCAAAGCCTGGAATGGGTCTAGGGCAGGCCTTCTCGACGATGCCACCAACATCTTGCAACACATCAGCTCTTTCGAAGAAAAAAAAGCAGCCAAAGACTTGCCAAGTGTCGATCTTCTGAGCAAAGTCCTCGCCTTCGAAAAAGAAAAGCATGACTCTGTTGACGGCGGTTTCGGCGGAGCACCCAAATTCCCCCGCACCTCTGTCTATGAAGTCTTGATGCGTAGCGACGATGAGGCCGCCCTCAAGGTCTCGACATTTTCATTGCGGAAAATGGCCAACGGAGGGATCTACGATCATGTTGGCGGTGGCTTTCACCGTTATGCCACCGACAAGAAATGGTTAATCCCCCATTTCGAAAAGATGCTCTACGATCAGGCTCTCATTGCCGAGACCTACTTGGAAGCTGCTATCAAAAGTGGCGATTCCTTCTTCCTCGAAGTGGCAAGAGACACCCTCGACTGTATCATGGGTGACTTCAGCGCCAATGATGATGGGCTCTACTCAGCTTACGATGCCGACAGCGGCGGTGTCGAAGGCGGCTACTACGTCTGGACAAAAGCCGAACTGAGCGATCTACTCCTGGGCAAAGGCCATGGGGCAACACCCAATATCCAAGCTGGAGCCGAGGAAAGCGAAAGGCCTTCGAACAAGGGTTGGGATGTCCTCAATGCCCGCTTCGACATCAAAGCCGACGGCAATTGGATCAACGAAAAATCGCAGAAGGTCACTATCCTGGCGGTACGCCAGGACTGGAATACCGTGGCCAAATCAATGGGAATCACTGTCGACGAAGCCAAGAGTATTTGGACCCAGGTACGATGGGCGATGCGAGACTATCGCTCGAAGCGCCTCGCACCCGGTTTGGACAACAAGATTTTGACTGGATGGACAGGCCTTGGCATCTCTGCACTGGCCCGAGGTGGGCGTATCTTAGGTGAAGATCGATTTACCCTCCGTGCGGTTGCCGCCGCCAAGTTCATTCTGGGCAACCTCAAAACCAAAGAAGGACGTTTGCTGAGACGCTGGTGCGATGGGGAGGCTGCATTCACTGCCACACTGCAAGATTACGCCTACTTTGGCCTGAGCCTCATCGACGTCTTCGAAGCCACCGGTGACATCCATTGGATTCAAGAAGCTGTGGCCATCGCCGACGTCATGATGAAAGACTTCACTTCCCCCAATGGTGCCCTCTACGATGCGCCTGCCTCCAAGGACTTGGTCGTTCGACTTCAAGATGCCTACGACGGAGCCCGGCCATCCTCGAACTCAAAAGCCTGCATGATGTTGCTCAAGCTCCACGACCTAACCGGACGCAAGGAATTCTTGGTGGCCGCCGATGGCATTCTCAAAGTCTTCAAAGACGCCATGGACCGCACCCCCTGGTACTACCCTTCCATGATGAAATGTGTGCTCGCCCGAGGTCGAGGATTCCGAGAAATCGTCATCATCGGCTCACAAGA
>WFTN01000163.1 GCA_015485455.1 Planctomycetota bacterium
ACACAGAGCTGCTTTCGAATCCGGGATTTGAGAACGGGTGGGCGAATGGCTCACCACTCGAATTGACAAATCCACACGGCTGGATTGGAATTGGTCCAGGAACGGTCGTAGTCAAACCCTACAGCAATGCGAACGTCAATGTTCCAAACACGAATGTCTCAAGCTCCATCGGTGGATCGGGAAACATGCTCTCTGATGGTTCCGGTTTCGGGTCACTTCGGCAAAGGATTGACTTACGCGGCCATTCAGCATTTTCGAATCTTCGCCTTCGCGTATCTGCATTTCTCGGCGGTTACGCCGGTGATAGCGACAATGCTCGCGTCGATGTTCGTTTCTTGAGGGCCAACTTTAGTTCAATTGCATCCCTGCTTGTTGTTGGTCCAGTTACCAATTCCAATCGAAACCGTGAGACAGTCTTACTCAAGCGCACGCAGGACTTTTTGATACCAAGCACCACTGAGTACGTGGAAATCGACGTGGCATTTGACAACAACAATGGCTACGGTCGCTTCGGAATACTCGACAACATCTCCGCCATGTTGGTTGCTTCAAGCCCAATCCTGCCCGTGCCACTCAATGTGAACTTGCTCCACAATAGTAGTTTCGAAGTCGGCACACTTGCGAATAGTCCGCTTCAACTCACGAACGCCGATGGTTGGTTCGGGACAACAACTCCTTCAGTCGTCACCGTCCCCTACGGCAGCACCCCTGATGTCCCAGCTGTCGCTTTCGCAAGCAATCCAAGTAGATCCTTGGGGGGCCACGTGCTACGAGACAACACGGGCTTCGGAACATTGCGCCAAGAAGTCGACCTGTCTGGTAGCGCCGCTCTCATTTCTGCCGGTCGTCTTCGAGTTGCTGCAAGTGCATGGTTGGGAGGGAAAGGCAACGATTCTGACTCTGCCAAAGTAGAAATCCGTTTCATGACTGCTACTGGTGCCCAAATAGGTGGTACGGCGGTGCCTGGGCTTCAGATTCTTGGTCCGGTCACGGCCGCTATGCGACTCAATCTGACGACACTTATCGAACAGACTGGGGACTTCCAAATTCCAAGTGGCGCCGTGAGAATGAGCTTTGAGTTGATTTTCGACAATTCAAACGGCTACGATCGCTTGGGGTTGGCGGACAAACTGAATGTTACTGTCTACGACACAGGTTCAACCACCTACCCAGGTACAGGAGAAGACCTAACATTGGAATTGGGCGTCAATGGGCCTCCAGCTCCGAGCATCGGGTCTGGTGTTGTTCCTGTGAATGCCGGCGATGTCGTGACACTCAACATGCTTAGTCCCAATGGCACCTTTGACTTCTCGCCGCTTTGGTTGACGGCAAACGTCTTCCCGACAGGTACCTCGCCAACTCAAGTGTTCAATCCTACAGCCTTTAGATTGCCAGCCGGGCTCACCGGGCTTTACTTCGAACCATTGGTCACACCAATAATCCTCGGAAACAGCTGCCTCAATCTTGGCTGCCCCTTGGTCCTTCCTGGTGGCTTGACATATGGGTTTCAGATTCCAGCCGGATATAGCGGACAAAGCGTAATCTTGCAAATGACCATCGGGCTCTCGGCGACATCGACACCAGCCAATGGGTGGTTTGCGTCAACCGACGCCTATGAACTGCAGCTATAGTTGGTCTTGACTCAAACATGGAGCTCCCGGGCAAAGGGGTGCCCCCTCCGGGAGATCCGTCAGCCAAACACGCTCATCACCTTTGCTGGCAAGAGGCCAAAAATAAACGTGCAAATTGTCGAGACATGCTCAATGGAAAAGGCCACCTCTACGCCCAAATTAGAAGAACATTTTGAGGAAATCTTGGAGCTCACCTTGCTGGGCGAAGCCATCCGAAGTAGATTCGCGCTATGCGCGGATACGACTCATCGCGGCAATCACAGGAAATTTGAATCTGAATTATGATATCCCATTCATCAAATTTTAGCCGAACAACACAAATGCTTTGCCTTGTCGGTGGAGTTGTAGCAATCGGCATTGCCATAGTGATCATGATTACGCCCTCGAATAGCCCACCTGAGAAAACGGCAATTCAGTACTTGGAGGATGGGCGACGCTTAGTGGCTTCACCTACAACGATCGATGCAGGGATTGAAGAACTGTTTGCGGCTCAATCGCTTAGTCCACATTTATCGGGCTTGGAATCGACACTGCAAGCATCCCTGCTGAGCCGGGTGGAGTCCCTGGCAGCAGAAGGCCGTACATCCGAAGCGGCGATTTTGGCTGAGCGAGGATTCGCCGCGATCAATTCACCCATAATGGCGCAAGCGTTGGAGACTGTTCAGTTGGCAGCCCGCGAGAGCCTTGCCAAACGTATCCAAATTACCGAACCTCAGGGACGAGTCAATCTTGTCCGCGGCCGGTTTGAGGTCAAGGGCAGGATATCGCCAGGTGTCGCCCTTCGAACATTTTCGATTGATGGCACATCTATTCCAATTATCGCGACCAAGTTTCAACACTGGATCTATCCTTCCGAAGAAGGTCCGCGACAAATCAAATTTGTTGCCACCAACCTGCTTGGCATAACGGTGAGCAAGACGATTACCATCGTGGTTGATTCCAAGAAACCTAAAAATAAGATCCTGAATGTTACTGACGGTCAGGTTGTTTCTCAGTCCTTCACATTGCGCGGCATCGTCACGGACACCACTCTTGTCAATGTATCTGCGCTTGGAAGCACCGTCGAAGCGACCAGCGACAAGCCTTGGGAAATCGAGTTGGACTTTCATTCCGAAGGCCCAGTCAGTTTTGAAGTCGTGACTAAGGACTCTTCTGGTTTAGAAATCTCACAGCAAATTCGCGTCATCGTTGATGGAACAGCCCCTGTTCTTGACGACTTAGGACTTGGGCGTAAACGTGCGTTCGGCGAATCAAGCGGAACGATCGAATTGCGTATCAAGGATGCAAACCTAAAAACCGTCCGGTGGGATGGAAAGAACTTAAGACTGAGGAAGGATGGATTAGTCCGTATCAACTTCTCCCAAAAGGAATCACTCGGCTGGGTCACCCACCGTTTGGAAGCACTCGACCAGGCCGGAAACGCGATGAAACCGGTACAATTTCGGGTTTGCGTCGACCAAACAATACCGACTCTTCGATGTGATGAGGTTCCGCAAGACGTATTGCCAGGTGAGAAATGGACGCTCAAAGGAATACTCAGCGAAGAACAGTGCTCAATCTCCCTCGATGGCGCCACCAAACTGAAAACGAGTGGGAAGACGTTTACTCTGCCAATTCAAGTGCCAGAAGGCTTCCCAGTGGGCGGGCGCTTTCGCGCAAGAATTGATGTTCAAGATCGGGTCGGCAACGTTGCTGATACCCTCAAGATAGAGCTCCCCGTCGCCCAACCTTGTAATGATTGCGGCACTCACCAAGAAAGTCTTGGGAAATGTGCATCCTGTCTCAATGCCGCTGGCGACAAAGCATGTGATTGGATCAGTTGCGAGAAAGGAATGATCGTTTCTTCTTGCGAAACCTGTGGCGGAAACGGAAAGAAGGCCTGTGTGCAATGTGGCGGCACAAAGTTTGAGGAACCGCGACAATGTGCCCAATGTCGTGGCAGTGGTCAAATTCGGTGCGTGACTTGCCAAGGAAACGGAAGAACTGAAGTCAGTTGCTCTCAGTGCAATGGGAAAGGTTGGCTGGTTCCAGCTTTCGGCATTGGACAAACTCGTGAACGTTGCCGAAGATGCAATGGACACGGGCGTCTAACCAAGAGGTGTCGTCAATGCGGAGGTGATGGGCAACGAGCATGCCCAGTTCAACGATGCGAAAACGGATCGATCAGGCAAAGCTGTCGGAGTTGCCGAGGAACAGGTTCAGGAAATTCACCATGCCCCAACTGTGATAGGGGTCGCATAAAGACGAAATGTCCGCAATGCAAGGGGACAACCCGTATTTCGCAGCATTGCGAAACATGCAATGACAGTCGCCGTTGTCAACAATGTCAGGGTACAGGGCGCCAGAAGCGTTGAATCTCGCTTAATCAAGAGCG
>WFTN01000164.1 GCA_015485455.1 Planctomycetota bacterium
GATGATCCCCTTGTTTGCTGCCGGTATCCTGAAACTTGAAAACGGATTCCCCGTCACCCTTGGGGCCAACATCGGCACCACAGTGACGGCATTCTTGGCGGCTCTCGCCAGCGATCAAAATGGGCTAACCATCGCGATTGTTCATCTTTTGTTTAACGTGGGTGCAACGGCTCTGATTTATCCGATTCCCCGCGTTCGGCATATTCCGATAAAATTGGCAGTTCATTTGGCTGACTTGACGATCAAGAACAAGATGTTTGCAGTCTTGTATGTGGCTGTCATGTTCGTCGTTCTGCCTTTGGCCTGCAATCTGCTCTTCAGTTAGGAAGAACCCATGTTCGAATGGCTAAAAAATCTGGGGCAAGAAGGCCACGGCCTCCGCCCCATCGTAGAAAACTTCAACCAAATGATGATGGATGGTCGACACATGTTCGACCTGGTCAGCTCAACTCTCGCCAGTGGTGGTGACCCCAATGCGATCCGAGAAGATCTGTTCACAACAGATCAGAAGATCAACAAAGCTGAGCAAGTCCTACGACGGTACTTGGTCGTCCACGCCAGTGTTCATGGGGCGGCGGAGTTCCCCACCTGCTTGGTTCTCATGAGTATTGCCAAGGACGCCGAGAGAATTGGTGACTATTGCAAGAACATGTTTGATGTGGCGGCAACTCATCGAATCCAACCGGGTTCAACTCTTGCCAGCGAAATCGCGGCATGCCGGGACCGGGTTTCCAATTCACTGGGCCAAATGATCGAGGCCTACCGCTCTCAGAGCGCAGATGTGGCCAAGGAACACCTTTCAGAATGCGATTCCATCGAGAATTTCTGCGACACCAAAGTAGAAGAACTTCTCAACGCAGGAGGGGGAGACGACCATGTGGCCCTGGCTCTGGCTTTCCGGCATTTGAAACGCATCGTTGCTCATTCCAAAAACATCACGACTTCCATCGTCATGCCGGTGGACAAGTTAGATTTCTTTGACGAGCGTTAGAAAATCCGATCAGAGATGGGGTCGGCAAAGCAGACTCCATTCTCTTTGCCCCATGATAGAAGCCACCTGCTCCATGAGTGAGACAGGATAGAGCTGTTCTTTCGCTCCCAGGAGGTCCACGACCTCCATCACAGAAATCACCTGAGTGAGAGCGAACCTTCTCCCTCTTATTTCGTTCCCAAAGATATCTTCCTAACGATTCTGGCTCGAAGTCCATGGAGGGACTATGCTCCACACAGATCCATGGGCGACGAACCGTGCTCAATAGTGATCAAGGTGGGTTTATTGGCAGGTTCAGTGACTTGAAGAATACCGACAAAGCCGTTCAACGTCCCAAGCTTGTCAAAAATCGTGTCCCCACGATTCAGCCACGTCCTCGTCTCAAGCGCTTCCTCATCGCTTCCGTTTTCCTCCACGCCGTACTTCAAGTCTGGACATTGGTCTACCTGTATCTCAACGAGCCTTCCCCTGAAGCCCAACACAAAATGCGCATGACTGTGGCTTTTGATCCAGCCGAAGACTCCCCCCAACCAGAAGTGGTCGAGCATATCGATCCGCCCATGCCAAAAGAGGTAAACGAAGTGCCTAAGTTCGAAGTCGTCGACGAACCGATAGAGCCTGCCCCTTGGTTGAAGCCGAAAAAAACAGAAGATACGTTCCTCCCCCCCGTTCTTGGCCGCCAGCGTCCTCCCCGTGTCTCAGGACTTTCTGCCCGCTATCGTCGGAAGGAAAAACAGCCCCAAGGGTCAAAGGTGCAACCCTCTGCCCCCAAAATGGCTGCCCAAAAGACCCCCAAGAGATCTGCCCCCAAGCCCCAGGCCATCATCATAGCCCGCAAACTCAAAGGGTCTTGCCCTCGCCCCCATTACCCACGCCGAGCTCTCAGGCGGGGACTCTCAGGAAGAGTCACGTTCTTGGTGGACGTGGGGGTCAATGGAGAAGTCTTGAGCATTCAACTCGAAAAGAGTTCCGGCCACGACATTCTGGACCGGGCGGCAAGAGCAGCCATCAAGAAGTGGAAGTTTGTGCCTGCTACTCAAGGGGGCAAGGCAGTTCGGGATCGGGTGCGAGTCCCCATGAGCTTTATCCTACCCCAATAGCATTGCGACCATCAGCCACCTGAAACCAAATCTCCAGCCTCTCCGCATGGAGGAGTATCGTCTTCCAGATCGTTCAAATATCCGTCTGGAAGTGAAACGGTCTGAGGACTGCCCCCCTTACCTCGGGTCACGCGCATGCCTGCCAGGGGAAACTCTTCATCCCGGTCGACAGTTTCCAAAACCGCAGACATTTCCTCCAAGGATGCTACCCGGATCAGTTCATTTCGAAGTCGAGCCGAACCCCGGAATCCCTTCATGTACCAAGTGGCAAATTTGCGCATCATGCGTACGCCGTGAACCTCACCAAACCAAGCACTCAACTTCGTTGCATGGCGCAACATGATATCCGCAACTTCTCCAAGCTTGGGAGGGTCAGCAGGGGCTCGGCCGTGAAAGACATCATCAAGATCACGAAAAAGCCAAGGTTTCCCCAAGCATCCCCGCCCCACAACGAC
>WFTN01000165.1 GCA_015485455.1 Planctomycetota bacterium
TTATTGAGCAAAGCGACAAAATTGCCTTTCGTCTTCTGACCGGGCTGCTGCCCCATCATTCCCATCATCGGGTTGGGATTGGCACCTTTCTTCGGGTCGCTTGGTGATGTCCCGGGGGCTGAGCGTGGCATAGGATCGTCAATCAAAAGAGTTGCACCACCGGCTCCCACATAGCGATCCAAACGATCTAATTCACTTTGCTCCAAAGATGATGCCATGGGAGCCAAGAGAACATCTAAGTCATCGGGATAGTCCTCACCTGCTGCCACCCGAACAACGTCATATTGAAGTTCTAGCTCTTTGACAATTTCCCATTTGGGAACGCTGCCACGGCTTGGTTCGAAACCACCAAATAGGTTGACATCTGTCACCAAGACTCCAAGTTTCTTGCGCTTTGACTTGGAAACAACCCGAATCGATCGGGTCAGTTCATACTCCACAGGAAGTTTGTTGTAGAGAAAAGGAATCACCTCTTCTTCAATGCCACAAGTAAATGACAACCCCATGAAGACGTCATACTTCTTGCCAGCTTCGTCGCTACCGAAAAGCGTAGTGGGAACAATGCCATAGTTCTCCTTCGCCGCCCGGGCCTCCTCAGAATAGAGTTCGGTGTCAATAATGCGGACTCGAATAGCGTCACCGGCCATGGCGTCAAACTGGCGCAGCAGATTGATCAAATCGCGGCGATGTTGAACATATTCTCGTGGTACGTCCTTCGACAAGTAGGCTTCAATACTCACAGGCCGATTCTCGTCCAGCTCCTGAATCAGATCGGCTGACTCCTGGGAGAGACTGTGAATCTTGGCGCTTGTCATGTCGATGCGTGTACCAAAATTGGCGAACAAGAGAGTCACAGCGATCGTCATTGTCACCAGGCTCAAAAATCGAATGCCCTGGTGAATCCCTTGTCCGGATTTCCAGTTGCGTCGGGACATCATCATCAGATTCATATAGACGAATGTGGCAATGAGACCGGCGAACATGGCAACACTGGCGAAGGAGATGATACCACTGGTCATTTCGCTAAAGAGCGCAACAGGGAAGTTCAGTAGCCAGGAATCCCCTAACCCAGGCGAGAATAGAGAAAGCAGCAAGCCGATAATGTCTTCCATGAAGACAACAAGGGAGCATAGAAGCGCACCTGCGATATAGGCGACAGTCAGGTTGTCCGAAAGGTGAGATCCCAACATGCCGGTGCCAAGAAGCGCCAAACCGAGAACCCAAAAGCCGAAGTAGTTACTCAAAAGCAACCAACCATCTGGATTCCCCAAGAACATCAGCATGATGACTTGTGGAACGGTGAAGAGCAGGGCGATGCTGTAGATACCAGCAACCGCCAAGTATTTACCCAAGACAATGTCTATGTTCCTGGCAGGCATCGTCAGAAGTAATTCGTCCGTCCCCTGGGCTTTCTCTCCAGCCCAAGCGCCCATAGTGATGGCAGGGATCAGAATAACTAAGAGCTTGGGGAACACTTCATTGAGAGTGCTGAGGTCAGCGATGTTGTGCTGAAAGAAGGCTTCGCTGAAAAGAAAAACCGCCGACAACATGGCGAAGATCGCGATGAAAACATAACCAGCAGGATTGCCATACCAGCTCTTAATATCGCGCTTCACGATGGCTCGGGTGATGGGACTTAAACTAATCGACATGATTCACGGCTCCTGTCAACTCATAGAAGGCCTGGTCAAGATCGCCACCGCCCTGGCCTCGCAGCTCCTCTGGAGTACCAACGAAGACGACGCGCCCTTCGCTAATCATGACCACCCGGTCGGCCACGGCTTCCACTTCTTGTAAGATGTGGGTAGACAAGAGAATCGTTTTCGTTTCGCCTAACTTGCAGATCGTTTGACGTACTTGTTTGATTTGATTGGGATCGAGGCCAGAAGTGGGTTCGTCCATGATAAGAACATCTGGTTCGTGCAAGAGCACATGAGCCATACCAACTCTTTGGCGAAAACCCTTGGAGAGCTTACGGATAGGCTTCTCCAGGACCGAGCCCAGCATGCAGGTATCGATGACAGACTGCATACTCGCCGCAAGTTTCTGCCCCCCAAGCCCCCGGGCTTCCCCCATAAACTGAAGAAGTTCTCGGGGTGTCATCTCCGGATAGAGAGGCCCATTCTCAGGCAAATATCCCAAATGACGAGCTGCATGGATGCGATCCTGAGCCACATCCACCCCAGCGATCTTCGAAGACCCGCTCGTTGGCGCCAAGAACCCAGTCAATATCTTCATTGTGGTTGATTTTCCGGCACCATTGGGGCCGAGGAAGGCGACAACTTCGCTGCGATTGACCTGAAAACTAATGTCGCGAATTGCCACAAAGTTTCCATAAATCTTAGTCAAACCGGTCGCCTCGATCATCGGTTGAGGATCGGACATAAGATGAAACCTATTCCATTGTAAGGGACAAGAAAAACCTAGTTAACGCCGTGGTTTTACAATGAGCACCAATTGCTTGCAAGCCCACTTTGACTAAAGTCGCTTACGCAGGATGTCTCAATTCACTCCCCAAGATTTTGGCAGAATTCGCCCGAAACCAGAATCGGCCCCATGACTCGTCCTGGAGGCGCAGAAATGGGCCACCAGTGAGCAGCAAGCCCTCAACTTCCCCCTTTCCAGCCGACCTGAATGTGTGGCTTTTCTTTTGTGAGCAGAAAGGAGCTATGTTCTCGAGTTTAGAGTCTCCACCAGGGGAGCCTAAACGAAATCGCCTGAAAATGGCGTTTATTCTATCCCCATTCACAACAGAGACGTCAGTCCTCAAGATTCTGAACCGCCCCATCATGACCGGCCGACTTGAGTAGGTCCTCCAGGAGATAGCTGCCACCAAAGATGGACACTTTCACGGGGAATCGATTCAGGCAACAGGTTGGCGGCTGGGGTCATCAAGACCTCAGTTGTTATGTCAGCCTGTGTTCGCTTCGGTCTATCGTCGATGAAGCCCTCTTGTAGAAAATATTCCAACAGTTTGTCGACGGCCTCAGTTTGAAATCTGTTTGGGCGGCCTGGTCTTCGGCCTTGAAGAACTTCCATGAGGCCAGCGGCACTGCCATTCTCTTTCTCCACCAAGGCAACAATCCTTTCCATATATGTCGCGCTCACCACTCCACATGTTTCTATGGTGAAACGATCAATGGAGCGACCTCGTCCAACACTCCAAGCTTGACAAAATGTCTCCAACAGATCGGCACGATGAGAAAGTTGAGGCCCCACCACCCCCTCACTCGCCAAGTTCTCGAAGACGATTCCTTCCGATTTCAGACCACTCTGCCATTGGCCCACAGTTTCGATGCCCAGGCTAAGAATCTTGTGCGAGAGTGTTAAATCGTCCCACAACAGGTAGGCCAAATGCTGATTCTTGTACCCTGTACTTGGCAAAAATTGAGGAGCTTTCAAAGCAAAAACATAGTCTTCGAACTTCATGTCCCCAGGCTCAGTAACTTGAGGCAGAGGCTTCAAGCTTATCGCTTCCTTCGCTCTGCGGCTTTCCTGTTGGCGGCGAATCTGCCCGAGATCATGCACCCGGGCCGCTTCAGCACCGGCCTGTGAAAACGCCCGATTGAGACGCTCAATATCCCCATCATCACTGGTGAGATAGAAAACCTGCCGCCCATCCTGAGTCATGCGCGCCAGACTCTTGGCGATGGCCGAAAACCGGACTGGATCACTATGATCCATAGCCTCGTCCAAGAACAAAGGCATGGTGATCCCCTTTTCGACACTGGCAGCAAAAGAAAACTTGGCGGCTAAGATCAGTTGGACCCGAGTTCCATCAGAGAGTTCTTCTAATTCGAGGGGTTTCCTTGTGCTTGTTTCAAGAGCGATAAATCGGGGGACGTCCGCAAACGACATTTCCAGGTCGTAAGCAAAGTTGGTAAATTCCTGAAAGTATTTCTTGGCTCCGGCGAAGACCTGGGGCATCTGGTCTTTCTCATGTTTCTCCCGCACCCGTTCCAAAAGGAAACAAGCAGCGTGAGCCTGTAAGGATTCCTGCTTCCTTTCAGCCAGCTCCATCAAACGAGATTCCTGCTGGGCCAAGGACTTCTCGATTGCTGACCCCTTTCGCTGCCTATCCACTTGAGACTTGATATCGGATATCTCCTCCTGCAAATTCCCAGCACGGGTTTGGAGTTCCTCCAACCTGGACATTTCACAATTAAGATCATCCTCACTCCGCTGGGCCAAAGGCTCTTCCTTCGCCTCTTTCAATCGGCGACGATCGCTGGCGATCTCCCCTTTCAAGTCCTTGATTTTCTGCACCAAGTAACCCCTGCTTTTGACCATGTCACTCAGCCGCCGAAGATCTTCTTTGTCCCCCACATTGAGATTCGCCAATTGATAGAGTCTCTGTATTTTCTCTTCGATCTTGCCGATCTGCAATTGTGTCTCTCGGATCTCTTGGTTCGCATTCTGCTCATCCTTCTGGGCCGTTTCGAGAGCCCTGGTTCGACTCTCAAGAGAACGCACAAATGCCTTTGCCTGAGACCCGTTCTGAGGTTCTACTTCCCCAAATGGTGTGATCTCCCTGGCCAACCCATCCAAGGAATCAACAAGAGTCTTGCGGAGCTCGCTCAACTTCAATCGTTTACCACTCTCAACTTCAGC
>WFTN01000166.1 GCA_015485455.1 Planctomycetota bacterium
CGCTTATGCCGTGGTACGGCGCTTGTAACTCTCATAGCTCTACAACTCCTATCCGCTAACTCTTTGAGCGCGGGTTTGTCGTTTCAGGACACAAACATCCCGGGGCCTTTGCACTGTGCACAAGCCCCAAAACGAGATCAATCAGCGTTTGCCGATCATCTCACGTGCGACGCGAGCGTCACCCTCAGCTAAAATCAAGGGGCGACGGAGTGCCCGCTTGCGCTTGGGTGATTTTGTCTGGCGCATGTGACTCTTAAAGGCACGGAAGCGACGGACTTTGCCACTCTTCGTCAACTTGTACCGCTTCCTCGCGGAACGGTTCGTTTTCATCTTCGGCATTACAGATCCTTTCAATCCAAAAGGCCAACTCGCCCCGAGCGAGCCAACCTGCCGATCCCCCGGTTAACTATTTCTTGCTAACCGGCGAAACGATCATCGTCATGCGCCTACCCTCAATTTTAGGTATGCGCTCTACTTTGCAGAGCTCCCCGAGCTCTTCAACCACACTCTTGAGAATCTCCATAGGGATCTCAGGGTGCGTTACTTCGCGTCCACGAAAGATCACAGTGAACTGGACTTTATCGCCATCCATCAAAAACTTCTTGGCCTTGTTGACCTTCGTTTCGATGTCATGGGTGTCCGTTTTCGGCCTAAACCGAATTTCTTTCACCTGAACTTTATGTTGTTTCGACTTGGCTTTTTGAGCCTTCTTCTTGGCTTCATACTTGAATCGGCCATAGTCCATCAGCTTGCACACCGGCGGGCTTGCATCCGGGGAGATTTCTACCAAGTCTAGATTAGCCTCACGAGCTAAGTCCAAAGCCTGGTCACGAGAAACAACTCCCACGAGCTCTCCGTCGGCGCCAATGACGCGCAAAGGGGAAACCCGAATCATTCGATTGATACGTTGCCTTGGCCCGGGGGGTGGACCTCGCATTTGACGGCGTCTCAAGAATTACACTCCAGAATCATCTGCTCTCCTTCGATTTGCGAACAAACTCGCATACTAAATTTCTCGTGCTTCAATTTTGTTCTTGAGCATGAGACCAAAATCTTCCACTGAGCTGGGGCCGAGGTCCACACCACCAAGGGCTTGGACGGCCACCTGCCCGTTTTCTTTTTCTCGATCGCCAACAACAGCGATGAATGGCAAACGTGCATTCCGAGCATCACGAATCTTGCCACCAATTCTGGTATTGGCGTAAGCCGCATCAACACGAATGCCTAACTTCTTCAAGCTGGCCACAACACCTTCGGCGTATTCTCTTTGGCTATCACTGATGTTGATCACCCGCACCTGAACTGGTGCCAACCACAAGGGGAAGTTGCCAGCAAAATGCTCAATAATGATTCCCATGAATCGCTCAAGTGAACCGAGGATAGCACGATGAATCATCACCGGGCGGGATTTCCCGTCACCAGGATTCACATATTCCAAATCAAAACGCTCGGGCATGGTGAAGTCAAGCTGGACCGTTCCCAACTGCCACTCTCGTTCCAAAGCATCAAAAACGACAAAATCGATCTTGGGTCCATAGAAGGCGCCATCCCCTTCATTGACTTCATACTCAATATCGTTCTCGGCCAAGGCATTGCGTAAGCCTTCCTCAGCCTTTTCCCACACCTCATCTGACCCCACACTCTTTTCTGGACGGGTCGACAAGTAGATTTTCAGATGATCAAAGCCAAAGGTCTCATAGACCTCATTGAGCATCTTAATGACCTGAGAGATCTCCTCGCCGATTTGATCGTCTCGGCAGAAGATATGAGCATCGTCTTGGCAGAATGAGCGAACACGAGTCAAACCAGCGGTGACGCCGGAGCGTTCATAACGGTGCAAACGACCAAAATCTGCCAAGCGAATCGGAAGTTGTTTGTAGCTCTTCAAAGCTGATCCATAGATCAGAGCATGGGTCGGGCAATTCATGGGCTTGACCCCATACTCAGCCTTATCAAACTTAGTGAAGAACATGTTGTCTTGATACTTATCCCAGTGACCTGAACGTTTCCACAACTCCACGTCTAAGATTTGCGGTGTCACGACTTCGTCATAGCCGTAGTCGAGATATTTCTCCCGCATGAAATTGACCAGCTCATTGTAAATGACTGCCCCTTTGGGCAAGAAGAATGGAGTTGCAGGAGCCGTCGGATGGAACATAAAAAGCTCCAGCTCTTTGCCCAACTTGCGGTGATCCCTCTTCTTCGCTTCTTCCAAGTTATGCAGATATTGATTGAGTTCCTTCTTAGAAGGAAACGCCGTGCCATAGATACGTTGCAGGACTTGGCGCTTTTCGTCACCGCGCCAGTACGAGCCGGCCACGCGCATCAGTTTGAACGCTTTGATGTGGCCCGTGCTTGGCACATGAGGACCGCGGCAGAGATCTTCAAAGGCTGTGGTTCCATGACGATAGACCGAAAGCTCGTCATCGGGATCAAAACCCTCAATCAATTCAACTTTGTAGATTTCGCCAGCACGACGAAATTCATCCAGGCTTGCTTCCCGCTCAACGGTGTGGCGCTCGAAAGGAGTATCCTCTTTGATCACCTTCTTCATCTCGGCTTCGATGCGCCCCAGATCATCCTCGGTAATCTTGTGGTCAAGATCGATATCGTAGTAGAAACCTTGATCCGTCGATGGGCCGATGGCCAGTTTGCAATCAGGCCACAACCTCAAAATGGCGTCAGCCATGATGTGAGAAGCCGAATGGCGAATTACATGAAGACCAGCTTTGGATTTTGCCGTGACAATCTCAATGCTGCAGTCGTCCAGGATCGGGCTGCGAAGATCGACAATTTCCTTTGAGCCATTGAGGCAAGCTCCCAGAGTCGCTTTCGCCAAGCCGACACCAATGCCAGCAGCAAAATCGATGACGGACGTACCGCGAGCGACCTGACGTTCATGACCGTCGGGAAGCGTAACCGTAATCATCTTGTCTTGCTCAATCACTGGGCCATCCACTGGACGCACTCTCGTCTCTAACTACTTACCAACTGGGACTTTACAGACCTCAGGCACTCTCCGTAGACGGACTTTGCCTGGATCGCGGAATATTGAATGGTTTTGTAGCAGAACTAAATGCACGAGTCAAACGGCGCCAAAAGACTCAAGTCATTGTATTGAAATAACTTAAGTCAAAACGCCTCGAAGTCGCTCAAGATTTTTTTTGGTACAACATGGGAGAGAAAAGCGAAGATCTGCCCTACTCAACAATCTGAGCAGGGCGGGTTTCGCCTATTCTGTTGGTAGAGATCCTGAACCATCTACTCCGACGGGGCTTCTTCTTCTGACTTTGGCCGCAACTGCAAGCCCACGGCTTCAAACGTATCCCCAATGGCTGGGGATGGCGAGCCTGTCATGGGGCAAACGCCATTGGAGTTCTTAGGAAAAGCAATGACGTCCCGGATGTTTTCATAACCCAGCATGACCATCACTAAGCGGTCTAAACCCAGAGCGATACCTCCATGGGGCGGCGCCCCATACTCCAAAGCCCGCAGGAACCAGCCGAACTTGGCGTCCGCTTCTTCTTCCCCCATACCGAGGAGCTCAAAGACCTTACGCTGAATATCGGGGCGGTGAATTCGGACACTTCCCGAGCCCAACTCGTTGCCGTTGATCACCAAATCGTATTGTTTCCCCAAGATTTTGTCTAAGTCATCAGAAGCCGAGTCAGGCAAATCTTCTTGA
Organism: Planctomycetota bacterium; assembly: GCA_015485455.1. Classification (GTDB taxonomy): domain Bacteria; phylum Planctomycetota; family DRQF01; genus S139-23. The sequence continues at coordinate 3,686 of WFTN01000166.1, forward strand.
GGCATGGAGAACATATGATGCATGGCTGTCCACCCGCCCCAGTCTTCGTCAAACTCAAACAAGGGGAAGTCCACCACCCACAAGACGTCAGTC
>WFTN01000167.1 GCA_015485455.1 Planctomycetota bacterium
AGAAACTCAGTTGACCAACGCCCAACTCATCGGTTACCCTCGAAAATCGAAGGCTTGACAGGCGGTCAAGCTGGGTTCCTTGGGTTTTCGGGATACACAGGAGCCGAAAGACGAGAGACTGGTCTTACATTGAAACTGTCACACTTAACAAGCGACTCGATGTCGAAGACATGGCCGCTTAAGCGTGATTGAAAAAGCGACAACTACCTTGAAATCTACCGCCGCGAAAACGGATGGCCATTTTCGTCATAGAATGTTCGAGATTGAAGAACTCCTCGATTGTCAACTTGCTCATGAATGGAATTGGCTATGGAGGACTTTGGTTTCTTGAGCTTTCGGGATGCACAAGCACAGATGAATCCCTCACATGTCGGTCCAAAGCGAGCTGTCACGCAACCAACCTGACATCAATCTTGTTTTACGTTCCAAACATTTAACGACCTGGCCGACGTTAGACGATTGATCGATCGAAACGTCACGTTTCTTGCCATTATTGAGCACGCATGAAATCAAGTCCCTCCATCGATTATGGAATTCTTGCAAAGCGTCATAGGGGTGCTTAATCGTCCCCGCAGAAAGAAAATCTTGAGGAAGCGAACTCCCGCAGATGACCCACCAACCGACCCATCCTTTGAACATCGGACTTTCGATCGCAAAAACTGCGACATTTGGAGCAGCGTCCCACGCCGGTTCCTCGCCAACTTCGCCATGGAGGATGTCCTGGGTTTGCAGATAGCGCCTGGCGATGGTTCTCATCGACCGACACCAATCATCATAGACAACATCCTCGTGGGAAACTTCGACGGCACCCCATGATTCATCGTAATCCAGCATTCCCAGGGTGTGATTTGGTGTGTTCAATGCAGCTGGCAAGTTGGGAAAAACGGTCGAGAGTGTCCTTGAAACTATACTCGCAGTATATCGATCACTCTTCCAAACGAGTCTCAATGCATCATCAAGCGTTGATGCGCGCACTCGAACTGCAAGTGATTCCGGAATGCTTACCGAACCGCCTGAGAGAGGTAGCACCTGCCACCAGTGCCCAGAGAATCGCAATTCGCGAATCCTCCGATCCGACTGAATTGACAACCAATCTCGATCCGGCGGTTCAATCCTCTGAATGACAATCCCTTGGCGTTGATGATTATCCAACACCAAGTCTCCAGGAACCAATGTCACTCGCTCCCCCAATCTGTGAATTCGTGAATCAAGGTTATTCCTTTCGCGAGCGTTGAGCTTGAGCTGATAGCCCAGAGAATGATTCCCATGCACTTGTGCGCAAATTGAGCAACGACAATCCTGAGCGGCGTGCATTCATGGCGCCTGCCATCGCACATAATAAACCCTCAATCAGCATCAACTCTCGCTCTATATGTGTCCCTCAATCGACTGGACACTTCTTCTTGCCTCTTCTCTTTGCCCAGCGCGAAAAGTCCCCATTTTTCTTGTGCTCTGCGATATGATTCTTCCTTGACAAAGGCTTGATATTGCTGAGCGAGTTATCCCCCCCATCAGCAAGAGCGAGTACATGGGCAACGTCATGATTCCTCCCAGTGGATGGATCTGTCGGCCAAGTTCGCTCCCTCTCTTTTTCCCAAGCCCTTCTTATCGTCCTCGCGGCAATTCGCTTTATTCTCTTCTTCCGCTGCTCCCCACACCCATTGTGCACAACCAATCGGCTCTTGCCAACTAGATAAGAATGACTGCGGTTCACCTCGAGATTGTAGACTGAGGCTTGTTTCTGGCGGGTGATCGACTGGACGGATACGCGTTTGCCGCCCGTACTGCGAACAACTTCATTGACCTTCAAGCGTCTGGCAGAAACCCAACCATTGCGATCTTCAGACCAGAACGGGTGCTCTTCGGTGACGCCGACTGATTCCTCGCCGAAGTCGATCTTCAGGTGAGACTTAGCGATGCGCCGAATCGTTGCTGTTACGACGTAACCATCACCTTGGGCAATTGGTGGGCAAGGTGCGATGCCAACAACCCGCGCTCGACCCGCATACTCGCTTTGACCCCAATGGACAGCAACAACACCACCGACATGAAGGCTATCGCCGTACTTGCCTTCCCGCTTTCGGAGCAAGGTCATCCGTGTTGTGGGTGACTCGAGTCCCACGAGCTCGATTTTGCGCCAATCCTCTTCGTGGCCTGCGGGGTCATCTTCGGCCCGCATCTCGGAGACTTGTTCATCGGCGAGAACACGATCTCCCGCGTGGATTTCTTCGATGGGAACAAGGAAAAGAGTTGTTGCAACGAGGACACCTTTGATGAAGCACCCTGATTTCTTTATTTTGGCGGCTTTCACAACATCTTCACTGTCTGGGCTGGCATTGTTGCCACCATTCTTGCTCTGCCCAGCACCACCCTTGCCGCCGCTTTCAGGGTCTCTCTTTCCTTTCCCCCTGCCTTTCTTCCGACCGCCCCCTCTGAGCCCATAACGTCGACGGTCTCTCGCTGTTCGCCATCTTTGTCGGATCTCTCTCGCCAACTTAGCTGGGTTCTTGATGCCCCGAACAAGGTCTGCAACATCTTTCAGGTTGTCGCCCCATCCTATGAGATCCATAATCATGCCGACGTATCGGGAGCTAACCCCTGCGGTATTCAGGCCCAACTCGATTGAATCCGCGATCTGTTCACCATACTTTTCAATTGCAATGCTGCCCAATTCACCCAACAAGGCAACGACTGCGCCGAACGGCCCACCAGTGACGAAGCCAATACCAGTGCTGATCAGGATATTTGTAATTGGGTGATCGAGAACCTTGTTGACAGCCTTTGCGGCGCTCTTGTAAACGCGCTTGGCTTCTCGAACTAGTTTTTGCCCAATTCGACTGAGCCGCTTTTGCGCGCGATCAAGCCACCCTGGCCAATGTCCAAACGGATCGACAAAGATCGCCGGGTTGCCATCAGCGAACTGATAGCGATTCATGCCCGCGGCAAAGCCGATTTGGTCGAG
>WFTN01000168.1 GCA_015485455.1 Planctomycetota bacterium
TGTTGGAACCTTGGATGCGACAAAAGCTACGGGCGTTTGGCAGGATGATCTTTGAGATGATCTCTTCTTTGATGGCGTCGTCGTTGCTGACATCGTTGTAAGTCACAAAAACTTCTGATGCCCGTTCGGGTTTCACGCGAAATTCAATGATCCCATCCAAACTCACCCAGAAGCCATCTTTTGAAGGGAATCCCATGTCTTTGTTTTTTGCCAAGTTGAATCTTTGGCTGCGGCAGTCGACCAAATCGATGCGCTTGACATAGGGGTTAATGTAGTAACGACCGGCGTCGAGTGTTTCTTTTTGAACGCCGCGGAAACCTGGTTTCACCATGAGGACGTTCGGGTCTTCAGGGATCGGTGCTGCCAAGAGGGTGACAACACCTTTGAAACCAGCAGGGACTGAAACGGGATCATGGAATTCGACAGTTTCAGCGTAGGAGTTGATGGGGTAGCGGCCCGGTCGCAGAACATCGGGTACGATGCCTTTTTGGTTTTCCTGCCAAGCGATGATTTCACCATAACCCAAATCGTCACCGGTCTTTCGAACCTTGACTCCAAGCTTGTTGGCAGCGACTTCGATCATGGGAACGATTTCCCAATCCCACACAAATGGGTTGTAGAAATGGCGGCCTTCGCTCAGTTTGATCTTTTGCACCCCTTTGTATTCTTCTGAAGGTGCGATCTCCATGTCGTTCGTCAGGTCTTTGCCGGTTTTCTTAATCAAGATGGCGATGTGTCGACTGGGGACATCAATGCGGCAATTGGAGTAGAAGAACCATGCTGATGCCATGAGGATGAAAACCGATGCGACGGTTAGCGGACCTTTGAGTTGTTTGATCGTGATGGGTGGCCTTTGGCTCGGCCTCTGAGCGCGCCGACGCGGTGGCGTATTGGGTGGCTGAGGAGGTTGATAATCCATGAGTTTTTCCTTCTAACTCGAGGAATGAATTGTTGGGGAATCCCTATCTTCTTCGATCCTAGGAATTCTGTCGATATCACTTCGAAGGCAATTGCCATCTATTGTGCAAAGATAGGGGGATTTTTTCTGGGAGTTGACCGCCAAATCGGGAAATCTCTCAATAGTGACAAGAAAATGATTTTCTTGTCACTGAGACCCCAAGGGGAGTTTTAGGGGTACGATTTCTTGATTGAGGGGCGAGATAGACTCTTCATGGGAGCCAAAAAAAGAATCTCAGGCCGGGTTTGAGACCGTCTGAGATTCAGATGTTTCGAATCAAATGTTCGAACTTATTTGGCTTTTGTCTGGCGCACGATTTGGAATGACATCTCGTTCAAATTGAAGACGAAACGATTCACACCCGCGACTTTTCTCTTGCTAGATTGGTGGCAAAGAACATGCCATCCATCGATCTCTCTTATTTGGTATTGGGAATCTGTTGGGTATCCCGCAAGCCTCATGTCATCAATAATGACAATGCGCGAGCCTACGCTCACACCAAATTTCTCCAGGGGGCTCGTTGTCTTAGTCTCGGTTTGAAGACTTGTCTTAGAATTTACTGCGGCGCCTAAGAGACAAACAAGCAATAGCATTCCGAGACCACTCACGATTTTCGATGATTTAGACATAGGACAACTCCAGATCTTCAGGCAATGGATGGGTTTTGACGTGAAAGAGACAATCGAAGCCGTTGTTCACAGCGCTGGCATTCTATCAGGATTCGGTCATCATGGAAAGCATCGGCGGCTCAGCCAGGCCAAGGAGTTTTCCTCGAGAGAGGGGCGTAAGCTAGTTGAGCCAAGTGCGGAAAGTCTTGTCCATTTTTTCGAATTCAACTCCAAAGTGCTTCTTGAACCGTTTGTCGAGAGTCATGCTCGTATCATCATCGGCCAAGAACTTGAGGAAAATCTCATGTTGCTCTTGCAACAAGAAATCGAGAAAGACGACTCCGAATAGTCCCATTTCTTGATCCATTTGACTCCCCGTCATAAAGAAGAGAGAGCGCAGGCTCATGGTACGAGTTTGTAAGGTTTTCTTGAGGCCCTCTTTGATCTGTTCGAGGTTGAGACCGCGACTCCCATGGAATTCATTTTCGTTGCTGCGGCCATAGTCCCTGTCTTCCACAGAAACGAGAACAATGGTCGTTCCGAAGGCGGCGATCTCTCCATGAACTCCCATGGCGTTGCTGATGAAGTAGGGTAATCGGCTCCGTGTGTTCTTCCACAATTTGTAGGCTTTCCTTGATGTGGCGGCATTGACCATACCATGGGACAAGCCTTGATCAGCAAAGTCCCCTGGTGGTTGCATGGCGCCAGGGGGCAACCCGCCTGGGATGTTGGCTTCCAATGAATGGACACCTCCAAGAAAGTTACTGTGAGAAAGGCCCGAGAAAGTGCGGCGCATTTCTCGGGGAATGACTAAGCCATAGAAAACGCCACATCGTTCAATGATCTGATGCATCTGCGATCGGAGGTTTACCACGATCTCTACTTGGAGAGGCGACTTGGCGCTGGCTGAATCTTTCATTGTCTTGGCGAACCAAAGGCGGGCTTTGTAGAGGGCAGTGGCCAGTGCCTCTGCTCTTTCTTTGCCTTCGCAGTGGAGAACAACGACGGTACCCACTTGGGATCCCTCCAGTTGGATTCCCCCTTTGTCTTCGATCTGAGTGGCGTGCTGGGCGTAACCAGCAAGATCAGGGGCGATCCATTCTTGGCGGAACTTCATGTAGCCCCGTTCTTTCATGACGATGTCACGGTTGCGCCATTGACCTTCGACGATCATCCAGTTCTTAATGTTTGACTTGAGATCTTCGAGTTTTTCAGGATCGATCCAGCCTTTTTCGTGGCGTACAAACCCCAATGCGGCGAAGTGAGCATCCAAGGATTTCTGAGCTTTTTTCTTGTTGAGATACCAAGTGTCTCCAACTTTGAAATGCCCCAAGAGCTTGCGGGCCTCGGGGTGGTTTTCGTCCACAGAAAGGACCCGCCGAAGAAGGCGTTTTCCGTCTTTGCGGGTCTTCTTATTTTGAAAGGCCTCCCGTGCTACAAGAAAAATGGCGTCGCTATCGTCTTTATTCAACTCGGCCAGTTTCTTACGCCAAACCTTGGCGAGTTTCTTGCCTTTCTTAAGCTTTTTGTACTCCTCGATTTGAATCTCATAGCGCTCACCCAGTTCGTCAATAATCTCGATGGAGAATTCATTTTGGACGATGATTTCACCTTTGATCCTCTTGCCGTTTTGCAAGCGGACCCAATCTTGAGCTTGGATGGAGTTGGATAGAAGGAGGATAAGTAGAATGGCGCAAGAACGATTGAGAAGCATGATAATCCTCTACATGATAGCTGAATAGGCAAATCATAGAGGATTTGTGGGCGTTGAGAAGGCACTACCCGCCCAATTCATGAGATTGTCGACGGGGAGCCTCAAGGCCACTCAGCATGGGGGTTAACGAAGGGCTTCCAGATAAAAGAGCATGGACTTCGACCAACCGAAGCCTTGGGGGGGGAAGCGATAACCAATGGTTGGCAGGGGTGGAGGACTCCCCGTGGGGATGTCCGAGAACTGGGATCCGGCCCAGTCCATGACGAAGTTGGTCACTTCATTTCGTAGAGGCTTGTACTGAGGATTGTGGGCCGACATATAGCGGAGCATAGGGACCGCGAAGGAGGTTAAGTGCATGGAGGGCGCGGGGACAATCGTGGTCCCCATGCGATAGCGCAATGCACGCTTGCCATTCCTCAGCTCAGAACCATCTTGCATAATAGCAGCACCCACGTTGTCCAGCTCGGTGCGGGTGAACCCTGTGGCCGCTTCCAAGGATGGAATTCGTTCATACCAGCGATAGATAGCGGTGACGAGCTGGGCTTGCATCCAGGGTGACTCCTCTGCCGCACCGCCATTTCCCAAGTTGGGCCACCAGCCCTGAGGACCGATGAGATTCTCGATATGAGTGATCATGGTCTGGGCTTTTCCCAGGAGGACTGGATCGCCGGAGATCAAGTAATAGATCAGGAGCTCTTCTAAGTATCGAGCAGCCAAGCGGGCCCCCCAATAGCCTTGCCAAACCAAGATTGGGTTGACATTCATATGCATTTGCTTCGTGGTTGCGATGGCTTTGTTGAGGATGTAATTGTCTGATAGTAAGGCCCAGACGACCAAACCAGGCGACCACTGTTTGGCCCAATCCCCGGGTTGTTGGTCGCCCAAGAAAACATCACCCTTTTCGTACTTGGCCATGCCCTTACGAAGCCCTGTCCACTCACGACCTAAAGTCGCGTGAGCTATGGCTTGTCTGAGTCCAAATTCCCAATTCTCATTGGTGGGATTCTCGATGAAGTTGAGGGCCAAATAGAGGAGGCGGTTGTAATGCCAGTTGTCTAAACCGCCGCTGCCACGGGGGCAGAGCGAATTGAACCAACCTTTCCGCGGGGCTCCGCCAGCGGTTTGAACCCAATTGCGAAGAGTCCAGCCCATATCCCAGTCTTCACCTTGAGGTGCATTCGCCGGAGAACCGGAATCAGCAAGAATCTTGATGAAGTGTTTGAGGCGGGGATTCGACTGAATTTGCCCCAAGGCGCTCGTTTGGTGGATGATATTCTTTACAGCGGCAATCTTTGCTGCTGAGGGCTTGTTGAGTGCCGCAGAATTCTTGTAGATCACGAGCATCTCGCCCCCCAGGAGGACATGAGACGTGAATGGGTAGAGTGATGAGGTCCGGTAGTGGGTTGGGTCATCCGGAATCAGAATGAGATTCGTGGCCCCCATGATAGAACCATGGTAGGGCACAGCGTTCGTTGTTGTTTCGATTTTACGAAAGTTGAACGTGCCACCAGGATCATCGTGATAGCTATCACTGGGATTGAAGAGAACTAGGCCTTCACCGTTTGGAAGGTCAAAGGAGGCCAGTTTGACCTGTCCACCGTCGCTGAAACGCGGAATTGGATTATCAATAGTCCCACCGCTGCCGGAGCTGATCGATATGATCAACCCCGTCATCAAAGTGACGAATACGCTCATGTGTGATTCCCCAACCACAGAGACCAAAATCCGTTCTTTGTTCCACTGCGGAACTCGGCGGGAGATTGACCGTTTACCTTCAACTTCTGATTGGCAACCTCCCGGCACTGAACGCAGCCGCCGTCTTATAGATTGTCTTTCAAGGAATTACAGGGAAAGTCAAAAAAGATGGGAATTGCTTCTCAATCTACCCGGGAAAATTGCCTTTCCTGGTAGGCGTTTGCCCTATTGGAGGGTGGAGCAAAAGAAATGGTTGGACTCCCCCCTAAGGCAACAGGGGGTTTTCACAACCGGTTCCGGCTCATGGACCTTATCTAAGACGAGCAAATTGAATCAAAATGGGCTGTGAAATGTCTCAGGGCTGGGGGCTCCCAAGTGATACGAACACCGGTAATGCTGTCTTTTTCTTTCATGAGTTCTTCGAAACATTCAATGACATAGTCGATGTGGCTCTGGGTGTAGACCCTTCGGGGAATTGCCAGCCGAACTAAGTCCATTTTGGCCATAACTTCACTGCCGTCCGGTTGCCGTCCAAACATGACTGTGCCGATTTCACAGCCTCGAATTCCGCCGATTTTGTAAAGGGCCAAGGCCAGCGCTTGCCCTGGGTATTGCTGGTGGGGTATGTGGGGGAGAAGGGCACGGGCGTCTATGTAGACGGCGTGGCCACCTACAGGTTTCATAATCGGAACCCCCATTTCGGACAGGGCATCGCCTAAGTAGGCCGTCGAAGTGATGCGATAATGAAGATAGTCTTGGTCAACGATTTCTTCTAAGCCAATGGCAATCGCTTCTAAGTCTCGGCCAGCCAATCCTCCGTAGGTGGGGAATCCTTCCGTGAGGATGAGGACATTGCGAGCGTCCATGGCCATAGCGTCGTCGTTCATCGCCAACCAACCGCCGATGTTTACCAAAGCGTCTTTTTTTGCGCTCATAGTCATTCCATCCGCAAGGGCAAAGATGTCCTTGACGATGTCAACAATGCTACGGTCCTCTTGCCCCGCCTCTCTTTGCTGAATGAAGTAGGCGTTTTCGGCGAAGCGACAGGCGTCGATGAAGAGTGGCAGTTTGAATCGATCACAGATAGATCGGATTTCTTTGAGGTTGCCTAAGCTCACCGGTTGTCCACCACCAGAGTTGTTGGTGATGGTGACCATGACTATGGGGATGGAACCCATATTCTCTTCGATAAAGTTGGTTAGCTTCTTTGGGCAGAGGTTACCTTTGAAAGGGAACTCGCTAGCCGGATCAAGCCCCTCATCAATGACTAAGTCCACAGCTTCTGCACCCGTGGTCTCGATGTTGGCACGAGTCGTGTCGAAGTGGGTGTTGTTTGGGATCTTCTTGCCAGGCCCGCCGATGATCGAAAATAGAATCTTCTCGGCGGCTCGCCCTTGATGGGTGGGTATGATGTGCTTGAAAGGCATGAGTTTCTTCACCGCTGCTTCGAAGCGGTGGAAAGAAGGTGACCCCGCATAACTTTCGTCGCCGCTCAGTATGCCGGCCCACTGGGCTGCGCTCATGGCGGAAGTGCCGCTGTCAGTCAAGAAATCAATGAGGACGTCTTGAGAGTTGAGTGAGAAGAGATTGTTGTTGGCCTTTTCGATCAAAGCCTCACGCTCTGAGCGGGTGGTCATTCGAATTGGTTCGACAGTCTTGATGCGGAAAGGTTCGATCGTAGTCTTCATGACAGTCTTTCATTGATGTGCAAGTTTCTTCCTGATCAAAATCCGGACTTCCCGTGTTGGCTTCAAGGCCTGTTTGCGATTCGTTCTTCAATTCGATTTGAATAGGCCTTTTCTTTCCTTATCCTGTTGCCTCAACAAGGGAGCTATTTTCATGAATGAAGCGAAGAAGAACGTCCTCCTATCTTGGAGTTCGGGCAAAGACAGTGCATGGACCTTGCTCAAGCTTGGGCAGCGCTCCGATGTTGAGGTTGTTGGTCTGCTCACAACCGTGAATCAAGAATTTGATCGGGTCGCTATGCACGCAGTCCGAAGAAAACTCTTGGAGGCCCAGGCTGAAGTTGCGGGGCTCCGTCTTTGGGTTGTTGATCTTCCTTGGCCCTGTAGCAACCACGCCTATGAGACGATCATGGCCGACGTTCTTGTCAAAGCCCGGGCCAAGGGGGTGACGGACGTGGCTTTTGGCGATCTCTTCTTAGATGATATTCGCAAATATCGCGAGGATCGTCTGGAAAACACGGCCTTGCGCCCCTTGTTTCCTCTATGGCAAGAACCCACAGACGTTCTCAGTCGAGAGATGATTGATCGAGGTGTGGTTGCCCATGTGACCTGTTTGGATCCAAGAGTGATGCCAAGGGAATTCGCTGGACGTAGGTTTGATCACAGTTTTTTGCAAGATCTTCCCGAAGGGGTAGATCCTTGCGGTGAGAATGGTGAGTTTCACACATTCGTAAGCGCAGGTCCGATGTTTTCCCGGCCCATCGACGTGGTCGTGGGTAAGACGGAGGAGCGCGATGGTTTCGTCTTTACCGATTTGAATTTTTCTGGGTGAGGGCTCGTGGTCACTGGGTTAGCTTTTTCGGGATTTTGCCGTCGACGACCCAGGCAATCGATGTTCCCACCATGTCACGGACACTTCGCTCTTGAATCCCTAAGGCCAAGAAACGAACCACAGCCAAGAGCCCAACGCATTGGCCAAAATGACCTTCAAATTCTTCATACATCTCGATGGCAGCAGCTGTCGTTTTGATGACATGGGCTACCACGATGGGGCGGGTGAAATGGTCCTGGAGGCACAAGGCATGGAGAAGATTCTTGAACTCGACGAACCGTTCCCTGTTTTCCATCAGATAGCTGGCAATGCCCTGTGCTCGGTCAGGGTCTTGTGCCAGTATGGCGGTTAGCAAGTCGTCGGCAGTTCCTGGCACTGTTTGAATCGGGTGGCGGGATTCCACATCGATGTCCATCTTCTTGCCACTGTTGGTGAAAGCCACTCCATGGAGAAGGAAACGTAGAGAGTCTGAACTTGGATGCTTCTTCACCATTTGGTGAACTGCACATGCTTGAGTCAAACGATGGGTGACCCAGACCCAGTTTTCAGCCAACTCAGGGTTTTTCTCTACTTGTGGGTCGAATCGCAGCATGCGGGTAGCACCAGCTGTCGCCAATGCCATGCTGATCTTCTCAACGCAGACTCCTAACTGAAGGGCATTTCTTAAAGCCAAGCAGGCTGTGTTGGGCTGTTCGTAGAGGATGACCTCGACGAAGGCTTCGCCATCGAAAGGGACCTTTTCATCTTGTCGATCAAAGAAGGTTTGCAACTGAGGTTCGAAGGCGTCCATGTGCTCACGATAGTGGGTCATATAGGGCAAGGTGTCTTCTCGGGTTGCCAATATGTAGCGATAGAGCAGGCTGCCGTAGATGTCCCGGGCCCAAGACTCGTCAACTTCATCGAGCAATTCCTCTGCCTTTAGCAAGTAAATGAGGGGATGGCCGAATCCTGTGAAATGATCGGAGATGATGACTCTAAGCCAACGCTCGATTTCTTTTCTTTCGACGCCTGCATCGAAGGCTCCCAAGAGAAGGGCCTCTGCTTCTGCCGCTTCCTCCGATTCAGCCAAGGCTCGAATGGTTGTCAATGTGCCATGGGGTTTGGGGGCAGGACGACAGCGGGGCGGCATACGCCGGTTGGCTTCTCCGCACATATCGATGGCGCAGACGATGGCGAACATGGCCTTGGCACCCTGCAAGTTGGGTAGCCATCGCAAACAATCTGCGCTCACGGGGAGAGCGTGGGTGCTGCCATACTCTGCGTGCAAGGCATCGTAGTGGGCAATTTTCGCCAGCAGTTCCGCAGGAGGAAAACCCAACTCCAACAAGCGTATGCCGTCTCGAGCGGCCCTGCCGTTTTCGTGTTTGAAGAGTCCTTCTTCAAAGCTCGTCAACAAAGTGGGATAAAGGGTTTCGGGTGCTGGGTCGGAAA
>WFTN01000169.1 GCA_015485455.1 Planctomycetota bacterium
CCTTCATAAAGCTTTCGAAGTGAGGGTAGCCATCACCCTTGGCCGACCGATATGTGATCATCTGATAGGTCGAAACAGTGACCGGCGCGATTTCTTTGACTTCAGCACTGTATTCAGCGATTTCGGAATGCGGCAGATTGGTCTTCTCTTTCAGTTCTCGCACCCATTGCCGCACTGCCGTCGTGCTGTTGGTCAGAATCAATGTTTTCGTCTGATAGAGGTTCATGGCCGCCATAGCGGTGATCGTCTTGCCAGCTCCGCAAGGCAGAACGACAACGCCATTGCCTCCTCGTTGATCTCCATCTTGATAGAAGGCCGCTGCAGCCGCGTTCTGGTAGGGTCGCATGACAAATGGTTTGCCACCAGGAAGTTCATCTACCAAGCTAAACTGCATGGCATCCCCTTCCACATACCCGGCAATGTCTTCCACTGGGAAACCCGCTCGAACCAAGTAGCGTTTCAATTCACCTCGGGCTTCATCCGAAATAATCAGTTCATGCCCTATCTCATTGGTTTCAACGATGAATTCGGCGATCGTCTCCAGGGTGCTCACTTCTTCCCAAAGTTCCGGCGTGACACTCAGGACCAAGTCGCTCCCTTCCCGGCGCAAAAGAAGTTTGCCAAATCGCCCCATGACGTCTTCAATATCCTCACCCAATTTCTTGGGAATAGGAAACATGGAGTACTCATCCAGGAAGGTCAAGACGTCAGCGAAGAACAAACCTGCCGATGCTGCATTCCAAAGTGACAAAGGTGAAATACAGTATGTGTGGAGATTGTCGGGACTCTTCACTAGCTCCGCGAATTGTCCGAGACGCTCTCGCGCTTCTTCCGCCTGAGGGTGGTGAACATCTAACAACACTGTGCGATCGTTCTGAACGATCAATGGACCATCACGCCGAGAGGCCATGATTTGCTCCCTTTGCTGATCTACTTTTCTTCTTGGCCACAGAACTCTTTGGAGTCATTCGTCGCTTCTTCATATGGGTCTTGAGATACTTACCGGTGTGAGAATCTTTTATTTTGCAGAGTAGTTCAGGGGTTCCGACGGCAACGATCTGGCCTCCTTCATCGCCCCCAGAAGGACCTAAGTCAATGAGATGATCGCAGCTCATGGCAACATCCAGGTTGTGCTCGATAACGCAGACCGTGTGGCCTTGGTCAGTCAGACGATGTAAGACTCGTATGAGTTTGGCAACATCGTCAAAGTGAAGACCTGTCGTCGGTTCGTCCAAGACATAAAGCACGTCCCCATGAACACGTCTGGATAGCTCTTTGGCAAGCTTGATACGCTGAGCTTCGCCCCCTGAGAGGGTGTTGCTCGCTTGCCCTAAGCGAAGATAACCAAGCCCCACATCAACCAAGGTTTCCAGAATCCGGGCAATCCGGCGATGATTCGAGAAGAACTCCGCCGCAACGCTCACTTCCATCGAAAGGACATCAGAAATCGTCTTTCCCCGATATTCGACCAACAAGGTTTCGGAGTTGTAGCGCAAACCGTCACAGGACTCGCAGGTGATCCAAACATCTGCCAAGAAGTTCATCTCGACCTGAATCGAGCCCCGGCCGGCACAGACTTCGCATCGTCCACCTTTTGCGTTGAAGCTAAATCGACCTGGTTTGAAGCCCTTCATCTTGGCCATAGTAGCGGTGGCAAATACGGCCCGAATGTGATCAAAGCAACCGGTATATGTCGCCGGATTCGATTTGGGGGTCTTGCCAATCGGAGCTTGGTCAATCACCACGAGGTCGGAAACACGGTTAGCTCCCCGTATCGCTTTGTACTTGGCAATGCTTGATGACTTGCGTTTGAGGGTTTTCTCAAGCGCAGGAACCAGAGTATTTACAATCAAGCTGCTCTTGCCACTTCCGCTCACCCCCGTGACACCCACGAAGCAACCCAAGGGGATTTTCACATCCATGTCTTTTAAGTTGTTGGTCCGGCAAGAAGTCAGCTTGATAACCTTGCCATTGCCCTTCCTCCGCACCCCAGGAATTGGCACCGATTTCTGGCCATTAAGATAAGCGGCCGTCAATGAATCCGGGTTTTTGAGCAGTTTGCTTCTGGGACCCGAGAAAACAACTTCTCCACCTTGGTGGCCAGCACCAGGGCCGATGTCAACAATGTGATCAGCCTTCGCCATGGTGTCTTCATCATGTTCCACCACAATGACGGTATTGCCAAGATCCTTCAGC
>WFTN01000170.1 GCA_015485455.1 Planctomycetota bacterium
TAAGCGCATCGGTGTTTCGGCCAAGAATGATGACGCCGATTTCGTTTTATCCAAAGGGATCACCGTTTCTGGGCGCATCACTCGGCGAAATGATGATGAGCCAATCGAAGGTGTGACGATTCTCGGGTTCGGTGGTCGTGCCCCCATTGCCGTTGAAGCTTTGTCCAACGCAGATGGCTACTATGAGCTGCAAGACATGAAGGCCAAAGGGCAAGTCAACTTGATCGTGAAACACGAACACTACAAATTGGTCATTCCCGAAAATCAAAAAAGTCCGGAACTCCCTGGCCTGGGCATGAAATTCGAGTTGAAAGGGGACGAAGGGCCGATCTTCCATCATGATATTCAGATGACCGGAGGCGGCACCATCAAAGGCAGGGTCATCAACCAAGATACAGGGGAAGGTATCGCAAGAGCCACCGTCAAAGTTCAGTCCGCTGAAAGCATGAATGGGTCGCCTTTTGGAGCAAGTGACGGCAAAACTGTCACCACAAACGACCAAGGAGTCTTCCTCATCGAAGGAGCCCCTCCAGGGCGTGTCTCCCTGTCTGCGAAAGCAGAAGGTTTCTATTCAGAAAAGAAAGACATGAACGCCTTGAGAATGCTTTTGGGCCGAGCAAGAAACACCAGTAGCAGCGGTGAGAATGCCTTAGATCCTTTTGCAGGTTTGCCAAACCTGGAGGATGGAGGGCTTCTCGTTGGCCAAGACATCATGCTCATTCCTGGCCTCAGTCAGGAGGGACAGACCCGAGGACCTGCTGGTAAGCCCGTTGCTGGGGCGACCATTCGTTGGATGGAAGGCAAACTTGAGAAAAAGCGCTCCATTCTTGCCAACATGCTCTCCCAGACAGCAACCGACCCAACAATAACCGACAAGAACGGGCGCTTTACCGTCAAAGGACTAAAGAAGGGTATCCCCATAGAGTTCACGGCATACCATCCAGATTTCCCTGGAGGTGCGAGTACGACAGTCCCATTCGAAGACATTGGCCAAGAGAAGCTGACCCTTCGACTGACGGCTGGGGCCAAACTCCATGGCCATGTCACCGGGCCCAATGGACCGTTCGCCGGCCTAACAGTTCACGCTCAACCCCAAGATACCGGGGGTATGGTGGCTGTCATCTTAGGACAAGGCAAAGAGTTCACCGCCATCAGCGACAAATCCGGAGACTATTCAATCGACGGGCTCCCCGCCGGAAAAGTCAGGCTGAGTTTCGACGTCAGTGACGAATTCGCTGTGGTCGGTGGCGAATGGCAATCGACAACGATCAAAACGGATACGGACAAGATGTTAGATTTCACTATTCGCCGAGTCAGCACAGTGAACGGTATCGTGGTCGATCACAACGGCAAGAGTCTATCCCGCGTCCAGTTGCAACTGCTCCGTACCCAGGCTGATGAGAAAACAGGCAAACAGGAGTCTTGGGCGTCCTCAGCAGACGATGGAACTTTCAAACTCCGGCGAGTTTCCAAAGGTGAGACATACGAACTACGGGCCACTTACTATCCCAGGGATCTCGACGAGGCTCAGATAGAAAGAGTCGCCAAGTCAATTGCTGAAGATTCCTACGACAACGACGTACGTGATGGCTATTCAGCGAATTCCGCTTGGGTCACCATGACGGGGCTCAGCGCTGAAAGTCGCGACCTCAGAGTTGTCATAGACACCAGAATTTTTGAGAAGAAATAAACCAAGACTCTTCGGAATTTCGGCCGAAGAACCCCGTTTCTGCTCGAGCGGATCCCTATCCCCGATCCATGTGCGGGGGCATTCCCCCAGGGGATCTCAAGATTCTTAAGCCATTAGCAATCACCAACAGAGACGCCCCGGCATCCGCCAAGATCGCCATCCAAAGAGAGGCAATCCCGATCAACGCAAGTAGGAAAACGAGGATCTTAAGGCCCAAAGCGAAAACCACATTCTGACGGACGATCCTCAAGGTATGGCGAGAATGTTCGATTAACCATGGAATGGCAGTGATGTCGTCAGACATGAGGGCAATATCGGCTGTTTCGATAGCCACATCACTACCAGCCGCTCCCATGGCAATACCCAATGAAGCACGGGCCAGAGCCGGCGCGTCGTTGACCCCATCCCCCACCATGGCAACAGGAGAAAACTCACCTTCTAACTCTGCCACCTTCGCAATTTTCTCTTCAGGAAGCATCTCGCCGTGAATTTCATGCAAATCGAGCTGTCCACCGATGGCTTTGGCTGTTCCATGATTGTCACCGGTGAGCATGACCAAGCGATCGATCCCATCCGCTCTCAGGCGTTGAGTAACTTCTTTGGCCTCAGGCCGAATGGCATCCCCAAGAGCGATAAAACCGCAGACATGGTTGTCGTCCCCCAAGACGACAACGGATTGTCCCGCTGCCGAAAGTTCTTCGAGCTTCTCATGAACCTCTGCCGTTTCCTGGTCTCTCTCTTCAAGATAACGGTGAGACCCCAGCCAGAACATGCGGCCATCCACCTCCCCCCGCAGACCTTTCCCTTTAATGGCAACAACCTTGGACGCTGGAAGAGGTTCAACTCCTAATTCTCTGCCATAAGACACAATAGCACGGGCCAAAGGATGGTCACTTCGGGATTCTAACCCAGCAGCACGGCCAAGAATTCCTTCAACATCATGACCATCCAAGGGTATCACCTGACTCACCTGCACGTCACCCTTTGTCAGCGTCCCTGTCTTGTCAAAGGCAATCGCCCTCAACCGAGCTGGCGTTTCGATATGCTCCCCGCCCTTGATCAGAACGCCCCGGCGCGCTGCTCTTGCCAAAGAAGCCACGATGGTGACCGGCGTGGAAATAACCAAGGCACAGGGACAAGCAATCACCAACAAGACCAAAGACCGGTAGAACCAAACGCCCCAAGAACTACCGAGCATCGGGGGTAGAAGAAAGGTTAAGAGGGCAAGAAGAAGAACAATTGGTGTGTAGATCTGGGCAAACCGATCGACCCAACGTTCGGAAGGTGAACGACTACTTCTTGCTGCACTCACGAGTTTCGCGATGTTAGCGATAGTCGTATTGGACGCCAGTTTAGTTGACAAGACGTCCAGGGCGCCATCGCCGTTGAGGGTTCCGGCGAAGACGTCATCCCCGGGTTCCTTCTTGACGGGTTTGCTCTCTCCCGTGATTGGCGCTTGGTCCACTTCGCTCCTGCCGCCTTGAATGACTCCATCAAGAGCAATTTTCTCCCCAGGCAAAACCGTGAACTTCGTCCCCACCTGGACAGTGTCCACCTCCACCTTTCTCAGTTCACCATCCTCTCCAACCACACGAGCACGAGCAGGGGTCATGTCCATCAGACTCCCAATAGCTTTTTGAGCTCGACCGACACTCCATTTCTCAAGCCAAAGAGAGATGGCAAACAAGAAAGTCACCATGGCCGCTTCAAACCACTCGCCGATGGAAACAGCACCAACAACGGCAACGGTCATCAAGAGATTCATATCAGGACGTAGATTGCGAGCCGCCACCCATGCTTTCGGTGCAACCATAGAGCCACCAGCCAAGATGGCAATGGAATAGCTGAGACAGCTCAAAAACGAAGGTCCGCCACCTTCTTCTGCCCCGCCAAGAGCAGAGGAAGCGCCACCAGCCTCCATGGCATGCAAGAGAAATCCGAGGGCCGTAAACGAACCACAGACAAGAGTACTGCCGGTTCTCCACTTGGAAAGACCTACGTGGTCACCTCCTTGACTTCCTTCTTCCCACAAATGGGCCTTGAGCCCACTCTTGTCGATGGCCGTGACCACGTCGTCAGAAGAATGATTCCCCAAGACTACAGTCAACTTGGCTTGCAAGATGTCAATGCCAATAGACTCTTCACCGATTTCCAATGTCTTGAGAGCGCGGCGCAATATCTCGGCCTCGTCGGCGCAATCGAGTCCTTCTATACGCAGTTCAAGAATTGATTTTTCTGTCATGGTCAATTGTCGTCCTCACTCATCCATCAGAACCTGCTTGTCCCGTCCAACTGGCGCGACCTCTGCTTCCAGCGAATCTAACATAGACAGCACAGAATACTGTTTGTTTGTGCCCAACTTACATGGACGCCCCAGCAGGCTATTCAAGCTTCATGCGACGCAATCTGAGAGCATTTAAGATAACCGAGACGGAACTCAAACTCATAGCTGCAGCGGCGACCATAGGACTCAACAGGATGCCGAAAATTGGATAGAGAATTCCCGCAGCCACAGGAATGCTCAAGACGTTATAAATGAAGGCGAAGAACAGATTCTCTCGGACGTTCCGCATGGTTTGTCGGCTGATTGTAAGAGCCCGATAGATACCAATAAGGTCTCCTCGAAGAATCGTCACCCCCGCACTTTCAATAGCCACATCGGAACCTGACCCCATGGCGATCCCCACATTTGCCCGGGCCAAAGCCGGGGAATCGTTCACTCCATCTCCAGCCACGGCGACGATTTCGCCACGATTGCGAAACTCGGCCACCTTTTCCGCTTTGTCACCGGGCAATAGACCAGCGTGGACTTCGTCAATCCCAAGATGCTTTGCCACCCGAGTCGCACTGGCCTCATGGTCACCGGTCAGAACAACCACACGAATGCCCTCAGCCTTCATTTGCGACAACATCCCCGCTGCCGACTCTCTCACGGGATCGGTGATGCCAAAAGCACCGGCAAAGACATCATCAATCGCCACACAAACCAGGGACAAACCGTCCGTTAGCAAAGGTTCAATCAGCGCATTCACGTCGTCTGGACGAATACCAGAATCGAAAATCATCTTGGTATTGCCCACGACAACTTTCTTGCCTTGGACGGTGCCACGGACGCCCTTCCCTGCCACGGCCTCAAATGACTCCGGAGTCTCAAGATTCAATCCCCGCTCATTGGCCATGTCCACAATTGCGGCAGCCAAAGGATGTTCACTTGAACGTTCCACACTGGCCACAAGAGCCAAAGTCAGATCTTCATCGTGACCATCAGCAAGAGAGATTGTCGTCACTTGGGGTTCACCCACAGTGAGAGTTCCTGTCTTGTCGATGGCAAGAGTCGTAACTGTTTGCATCGCTTCAATCGACTTAGCATCGCGAAAAAGAACACCGTTTTTGGCAGCCTTCCCGCTGGCCACCATAATCGACATCGGAGTTGCCAATCCCAGTGCGCAGGGACAAGCAATGATCAACACAGCAACAGAGTTGGCAATGGCCATAGCCAAAGCGGCCTCACCTCCAAGAGAATACCAAGCGACTGCTGTTATCGCCGCGATCAGTAGAACCGCTGGCACAAACCAACCAGCCACTTTGTCTGAAATCCTCTGGATCGGCGCCTCGCTCCTCTGAGCTTGCGCTACCATGCGAACAATCTGACTTAGCAGGGTTTCAGAACCAACGCGCTCCGCCTTCACGACGAACGCCCCCGAACCGTTTATGGTGGATCCGATCACTTGATCCCCTGGGCGCTTCTTCACCGGACGAGACTCCCCGGTTATGCTCGCCTCATTGACCGTGCTCTCGCCATCGACCACCAAACCGTCTACAGGAATTGCTTCCCCTGGCCGAACTCGCAAATTCTGGCCAATGACGATTTCGCTCACCGCGACTTCAGCCTCCACCCCATCCTCGCCCACCAAAATGGCAAACTTAGGGGCAAGATCAAGAAGCTCTCGAATGGCGGCCCCAGTCTGCCCGCGGGCCCGCAGCTCCATGATTTGTCCCAACAAGACAAGAACCACGATCACGGCGGCAGATTCGAAATAGACCGGCACGCGACCGTGAGTGTTACGAATCGTCTCGGGGAAGATGTTCGGTGCAATAAGAGCAACGATGCTATAAAGCCAAGCCACTAACACACCCAAACTTACCAGAGTGAACATATTCAAAGAGCGGCTCTTCACCGAGGCAATGCCACGCTGAAGAAAGGGGAAAGCACCCCAAAAAATCACAGGCGTTGCTAAGAGGGCCTGGCCCCACAGAGATGTTGCAGAAGTTGACCAAGTTCGGAGCCAAGCGAATGGGAGAGATTCGGCCATGGCAACAACGAAGACGGGAATCGTCAGAACCGCACTGACCCAGAACCGCCGGGTCATTTCCTCTAATTCTTGGTCGTCTCCTTCCTCCAGGGGGTCCACTGGATCAAGTGACATGCCACATTTAGGACAAGTCCCCGGACCGATCTGAAGAACCTCCGGATGCATGGGACAAGTGTACTCCACGTTCTTTCCCCCACCATGGGAAGGGGCAGCGACTTTTTCTCCAAGAAAAGCCTCGGGGTTATCTGTGAATCGAGCCTCACAAGATTGAGAGCAAAAGTGATAGCTCTGCCCACCAAACTCAGAAGAGGAGAATGCTTGAGATAGAGGAAACTCCATACCACAAACAGGATCTTTTACTTGATCACTTGATGTCATAGCTCAAGCCCTTAATGAAACGATTCTGAAGGAACAGACCTGCACAGGTGCCCATCTTATATTCGAGACGCCAAGCTTTTTGCCTTCAGCCCCGAAGCATGTGGTCCATTCAATGATGCTTGTAAAGACCAACACCCTTTATGTCGATCCAAGAATTTGTCTGATGACAGGCAAAGCATTGACGTACCTTTGCCTTAGGCTTGCCAGCTACCTTTGCTGAGATCATTTTGAAATGCCCCATATAGTGACTAGGAGGAGCCTGATGGCACTGAGAACAACTTCTCGAACTGGCAGATGGATGTTTGAAAGAATCAACGCTCCACTTTTCCGTCCTATGGCAGGCAACACAGTTCTTGCCCATCAAACCGAAATGAACATCTTCGTTCAGATGACATGCGGAGCATTCCAAAGTTGCTTCCACAGGCGTTACCCCGGCGGCCACCTCTAATGACGGCGATTCCGCCGATGGACTCGTGATCCAAGAATCAAGTGTCTGGCTCATTCTCTTAGCGGTTTCATCGTGAACCATATGAGTGAGTTGTTCCTTGCCAACACGGGCGAGCACCTCATGATCCATCGCTGAAGATGATCCATTCACTGATAGATGTTGCGGATGACAACTTTGGCAGTTTCCGATGTCAGCATGAAAGGACGTTGACTGACGCTGTAATAGATCGCGGTCATTCGCGTGACATAGAATACACTTTGTGGAATCAACGCCGCGCCAGGCTTCATGGCAAGCGTTGCAATCATCCGCGAAGCTATGATGTGCTGGCGAAATAGGACCGGGGTCGGTGACCGAGAAGAAGAACTCACTCTTGGAGTCGCTTGGCACAGCAATCCAAAAGACGGCAACACTGATTGTCGACAAGAAGAATAGTTTGGATGCCGTCCAATTCATTGCAACCACCTCATCCCAAAATAGAAACCACTGGCCACATGAAGAGCTAACAATCCATAGAGAAGCAAACTTAAGGCGATGTGAAACTTCAACCACCGAGAAAAGAAGGCTTTGATGATCTCATGACTCTTCAGAGCATACTCAACGTCAGCCAGAGCATCCGAGATTTGAACGGCCTCAACAGTGGCTCTCAATTCAGGATCCAAAACATCGTCCTTGTCAAAGAACCAACTCACTAGCCGAAAGCGAAACTTAGAGATCCCCGCAATACTGCGACCTGAGCTGCTCCCTCTTGCACTGAGAGTTTGAGCCTTGGCAGCATATGCGGCCTCGAGTTCACTCCGTTTGCTTTTCTTCTCTTTGATACCTTGGCTCAATTGCCGCATCAGATAGCGCCCAACGAAACCACTCACCACCACAACAATTGTCATCAGAGTCAGAAGGCTACCAAGAGTACTCTCGAATTTGTGCCCCGTGTGAATCAAGACCAGAATAGGTCCTAAGATCCCACTATAGATGTGCCATGCCAGAAGTGTACGCATCGAGAATTTGGCAGTGACGAACTTTTTCAAGCGTTTGATTCTCTTGATGGCCACATACGCAAGAGGCACAAGCATCAACAAGGATCCAACTATGCCGATGAGACTCCCCAGGAGGCTCCCAGCGAATCTCGGTGATTGGTGAAAAACGAAACCCAACCACAAGATGAGAAAAATGACGGTGAGGCCGGTAACAACGAGGCGCTCTCTTTCCTTTAGATCCTTAGGCATCGACTTTCAGATCCGTTCTAGGTTGAGATTGGCAAGCGAGAATGATGCCAGCAGTTTTGTCTTCCTCAGACAAAGCATCATCAACTTCCATGGTGACTTCACCGGCGACAAGTTTCACACTGCAAGCGCCACAAATTCCAGTTCGGCAAGAATTCTCGATCTCAACGCCAATGGCGTCGGCAAGATCCAAAACCGTTTCATGCCCTTTCATCGTGCCGCTCTTTTTCGAGGCAGCAAATTCAACGCGGGGATCGGCACTCGCTTTTCCAGAAACCTTCGGTTCTTTTTCTTGCTTCTTCTTAGGAGCGCCAAATGCTTCTTTGTGGACCTGATCCTTCGGAACCTTGAGATCATCGAGTAGCTGAGAGACCGCGTCCATCATCGGATTCGGCCCGCAGATGTGCACCTGTCGACTGACAAGGTCGGGAATCGCTTCGGTGAACATCTCAGCCGAGAACCGACCTTTCCGCCCCTTCCACTTCTTACGAGTTTCGCCGGTCAAAGTGATGATTAAGTGAAAATTCGAGAATCGTGCAGCCATCTGCTCTAGCTCATCTCGAAAAATCAAGTCATCCAGATTTTTGGCGCAATGAACATAAAAGATTTCTCCGGTCCACGATCTCTCTGTGAGGTCTCGAGCCACACTCATCATCGGCGTTGCGCCAACTCCTCCAGACACAAGAACGATACTGTCATGTTTTTCGCTATCGAATGTAAACTGCCCACTCGCTGGCAAAACGCGAATTTTCTCCCCCGGCTTCCATGTCTTATGGAGATAGGCGGAGACCAATCCATGCTCTTCCCTTTTGACTGTCAACTCTACATAGGGCCGCGATGGAGAAGAAGAGATGGTATAGCTCCGACGCACTTTCTTGCCGTCGATCTCAACTTCGATAGTCAAGAACTGCCCTGCGAGAAATGGCAACACAAGACAAGAGTTGCGGTGGTCCGCCAGGCGAAAGGTTGACACCGATTTCGTTTCGTCGAATTTCTCAACAACAGTGAGTTCTTCTGGCCAAGCGACTGGCTGACTCGATTGAGATTTCGGCTTCATCCCTTCTTCCGAATCTGTTCGAGCAGGAGGAACCGGGACCTTGGACAACCGCGATAGAAGTTCGTTCGCTCTCTTCATCTTAGAGAAGTACATGCCGATCATCGCCACGGCAAAAAGCGTAAGAAGGGACATCATAAACAGATGAAAATAACTCAACCCGAAGAGGCCGTCCGAATCAGGAGAAGAAGAGACTGTAGCCAAGTTCATCTCATCCTTGAACCAGCGCAGGGCGACCTTGGAGGGAACTTTCCCTTCCACCAGAGCCCGGTGAGTTGCCAAGCCACTTTCGAATTCAGCTACGCCTTCCTTCATGACGCCCACGGCCTTTTCCATACTCTGAAAATCATCGCTTGCCGCTAGGCGGGACAAATCGCTCAAACCAAGACCTAAGAGATTAGCACCGGTCCGCATGCGCTCGTGAGCTTCAGACTCCAAGCTCTTGCGTTCCTTTTCGCTCAGATGGCGAATGGCCATCAACGAAGGATAGAGATCCTTAGGGGGTGGCACCCCCATTTTCTTCATCATGCCACCCATGCCGCCTCCGCCCATCATACCCCCGGATTTGGTCGGAGATTCAGAGCTATCAGCATTTTGAGCATTTTGCTTCGGGTGATGCTTCTTATGCTCCTCTGGACTCACTTGTCCAAAACAAGAAGACGTGACGACGAGCATGAACAGAAAACCACAGACGAGTGCGACGCGGTTCGACATGGGGACTAGATTCCTTGTTTCTTTGATGGCTTAGACTGGGGCGCTTCCATTTCCTTCGATTCGGCTCCACCCAGTTTTTTTCTTTGAGCGTCCGTAAGCTGTTTTGCTGCCGCCCCAACAGCGCGAATGAAAGCTAACCGTCGTTCCACCTGAAGTTCTGCGGTTGCCTTCAAATTATCACGAATGGACTTAATATCCGGGGTGTCGGAACTCGTCAGGACCCACAAGTCCTGCTCCATCTGCTCTTCTTTACGAGTCGATGTTGCTTGAAACAAGGCAAAGTCTTCTTGGATCTCGGCAAGCTTTTTCTGTTGCTCTGGAGTGAGTTTCAAGTGGTCTGTATGGTCGAGGAAAAACCCCGTTGAGCCAATGTGATAGAGATGGGAGAATCCGGGAAAGCCTGGCAAGGTGGAAAGGCGATCAGCCCTTCCCTCACGAGGCGACTTCCCCATCATGCGCATGCCCTTCATCCCCATGCTCCCCATACCCATACCCATGGACTTCTTCATGGGCATTTTTTTTGACATCATGCCCATTCCCATG
Source organism: Planctomycetota bacterium (assembly GCA_015485455.1). Taxonomy (GTDB): domain Bacteria; phylum Planctomycetota; family DRQF01; genus S139-23. The sequence goes on from WFTN01000170.1 coordinate 10,361, forward strand.
CCTTTCTTCTTCATCGGCATCTTCTTCATGGACATCATTCCCATGGCAGGTTTGTTCTTGCCTCCAGTCATGCCCATGCCCATGCCCATACCCATACCCATACCCATACCCATACCCATCTTCCCTTTGCCCATCTTCTTGGACATGGAATCATGTTGACGAGGAGATTGACTGCCCTTGTGATTCTTATCCAAAGCCGTTTGCAAACGAGCAATTTCAACGCGAAGTTTCGCCAGTTGCTGTTCAAGGCTCTCCCCATGCTTCTTCGAAGAGCGGGATTTCTCCTGTGTTCCTCCCTCCTGAGCAACAACTTGAGGAAGGCAAAGTACGGCGGCACTGAGTAGCATAATCATGGTTTTCATCAGAACTTCCTTGAGAGTTTCAGAACTTGTAAGGGCATTGCCTTCATCACTCCAACGACAGAGGGCGGTAAAATATTCGCATCTTATTGAGAGAAGTGA
>WFTN01000171.1 GCA_015485455.1 Planctomycetota bacterium
TGCAAACGACGATCAATGTATTTTCCGGCGTCCATGATAGATTCCTTTCAACTGAAAACTTGCGCTTCGGACCCCCGCGGTCCGGTCCGATAACTGTAAATCCCACTGGGGACACAGATGACAAATGCCCAGGGGACGGAGACAGAATCAAACCTCTCGCAGCGGCTTGAAGCGGCTCATAGGCCAACTGATAGGGCTTTGGCAGAAATTTTCGATTTCTGAGAGTTCCCTCTGCACAACCGCAAGAAGGGTGCATCATCGCTGCCAGAGCTGAAGCTCCCGGCGCAGAACATGCCCCGTGGCATCCAAGACGGCACCCTCAATTTGCTTCATCAAGAAAAGCACATGGTCAAAACGTGCTTGGCCAAGATTCACAATGAAATTCCCGTGAATCTCCGAAATCATGGCATTCCCATGACGCATGCCTTTGAGGCCCAGCTCATCAACGATTTGCCCCACGCTCAACCCCGGGGGATTGGCGAAACAGCAACCACCGCTCGGTAATTTGAGGGGTTGGCTTGCCCCCTTGACCTTGAGGCAGGCGGCCATTTCTTGTTTCAAACGTCCCAGATCTCCCTCTTTGTCCAATTGAAGACAAACACGGGTAATCACACCAGGGATTTGGGAACTCCGATAAGCAAAACCACAGGCTTCCCGCGGCATGCGCTTGACTTCTCCCTTGGACGTCGCCACCTCGACCCAGGAGATCACATCTTTGATTTCCCCCCAACGCCCCCCGGCGTTCATGGCGCAAATGCCACCCATCTGCCCGGGAATGCCCGCCAAACCTTGCAGACCGCGCCATCCTTGGCGAACGGTTTCGCTCACCAACTTCAAAAACGGATAACCAGCGTCCACAATCAGTTGACCATCCTCATGCCATTGCACAGTGCTGAGCCGATCTAAATGGAGAAAAGGACGTTGGTGACAACCGTCTTCAACAAGAACATTGGCCCCACCGCCTATGAGACGGAACACCTGCTCCTCCCCTGCCAGGACCTTCAGCACCTCCCCCACTTCGGCGGCAGAACGAGGACGAAGAAAGTAGGCAGCCCATCCTCCAACCTGGAAGGTCGTCAAAGGTGCCAGGGGGCGATCCAGCTCAAGAATATCTCTAAAGGTGTTTTGCCAGCTCAAGACTCACCCCACCCACATCCCCGGCACCCATGACACAAACCACATCGTTCTTCTTGTGGTTTTGTTGAATCATCGGAAGACAAGATTCCAACTCTTTGCAGAAGTGATGAGGCATGCTGAGAGAGGTCATGGCATCGTGAAGTAGCTTCGCTCCACTCCGATCAGCCTCGTCACGCCCTAATACCCGATAGTCCCGCACCAAGAATAGGTCATCAGAAAAAGCCAGTGCATTCAAGAAGCCGCTGAAGTGCCTGCGAACCCGATCGGCTAAATGAGGTTGAAAAACCACCACCAACCGCCGATCCGGAAACTGCTCCCGGACAGTCAGTAAAGTGGCTTCGATTTCGTCAGGGTGATGGGCGTAGTCGTCAATCACAACAGCGTTTTTGTCCTGCCGCAGGATACGATAACGTCTTTCGATACCCTCGAAAGACCCCAGAGCTTGGGCGATTTGATTCAAATCAACGCCATAGGCGAAATTGGCAATCACCGCTGCCGCTGCGGCATTCAAGGCGTTGTGATTTCCCGGCATCTGCATGTTGAAGAAGGGCGTTTCACCTGACCCCGGAATTCTGATGGCGATGGCGCCTTCCTGCTTCAAGACTTGTACGTCCGTGGATTTGGCCCCAATCGTGACCAAACGCCCACCGACAACCCCTTGCAAATCTAAGTCACGGGCCACCCAAGCACTGGTCACCAAAAGACCGTTCTTTTCGACTTTTCCGGCGAAATTGCGAAAGGCGGAGCGCAAATGATCACTGCTGCCATAGTAGTCCAAATGGTCATCACCCAAGTTGGTGATAATCCCATGATTAGGATCTAGTTGGAGAAAGGACCGGTTGAATTCACACGCCTCAACCACCATGGGCCCGCCGTCACCCCAAAGGGCATTGCCTCCCAATTGAGGAACGATACCGCCAATGATGGCCGCCGGATTCTTGTGGGCCACCAGCAAAATCCACGTCAGCATGGCTGCGGTTGTCGTCTTGCCATGGGTCCCGGCCACGGCGGTTGTATTCCAGCTTTTGGCAACCTTTCCTAGGGCTTCGGCATAGGAAATGATCGGTATTCCCCGGCGAGCAGCCTCATCAACTTCCGGGTTTCCTTCGGCGATAGCGGCGGTTTTGACCAAACAATCAACACCAGGAGTCAGGTGGCTGATAGAATGCCCCTCGTGAACCGCAATGCCCCCGGCGGCCAACTGGGGAAGTCGAGTCCCCTCGCCGGCCTCAGACCCTGAAACTTCACGGCCCATCTGATGAAGAACCTGGGCCAAGGCAGACATGCCAATGCCACCAATGCCCACCAAATGAACTTTCTCGGCGCTGAATGTGGACTCTGACTTCATGGCCCTATTAGAACACAGTGCAAGGACGCAGCCCCTCTTGTTGTTCATGAGAGCGTGGTCGTGAAAGGCGATGGGTCAACGGAGAAGGGAATAAAAGTCAGCTAAAGGTGTTCGAATGAATTGAAAGTCCGGATTGGATTTCAAGAAATCTTCGGGCCGTTTATCCCTGTCGTTCCTGGCATTGTCGTAGACCACAATGAGAAAACGCCGCGCCTGAGGAAACTGACCTTCTCGAAACATCTGAATCAAACGATCTCTTTCCTGGTCGTCAATCCAATCGTCCCAAATGGCACATTTGAGATAGAAATACCAATGTCCAGTCCAGTGGGTCGTCATGACGAAGTCCGTGTCTTTGACAAACCCCTGGACCACCCTCAGGTCTTTTTTCGTCCTGTCGTTTTTGATGTCGGAAATGCGATGGACAAGGGGGAACAATAGCCCCAGGGCAACACTGAGGAGAACCACATAACGGAGGCGACTTCGTCCCCGGGGTCCCCACTCACCTTTTAAGAAGGCAACCAGCACGCCAGTTTGCACCAACATCACTCCGGGATGAGCGCAGTAGCCCCAGAACTCATGGTCATAAGATCTCCCGGTAAACAGGAGCACCCAAACGACTTGAATCGGCAACCATGTCGCCACCTGGACCCGCACTTTCTCGACGCCCGGAAATAGCCAACGCTTGGGGAGGAATGGCAAGAACACCAGAAGCAACCCGCACCAACCCCACATGGTGCCAAAAAAACGAAACTGGTTCTTCAAGAATTGCCACCGGCTGATAACCATCTGCGACAAGTCGGCACTTCCAGATGCAGCTTTGAGAGAGGACACAGCCCCCTCAAATCCCCCTTCCCAATAGACGACGAGAACAAAGTGCAAGGCAAGCCACAGGGCGATTCCGGCTCCGGCTTTCAAGAGAATCACCCATTGTATCCGTTTCTTGTAGAGCATCCGCCCAAGTAATCCGACAACCACCAACCCACCAGCCCAATCATGGCCGGTAGCGAGAAAGGACAAGAGAAAAACGCCTATACCTGCCAGTCGTTTCGACCCGATTTCAGAGACGATCAATGCTCCCAATATGAGAGCCGTCGCTGTGGATTCATAGTTAACGGCTACCCCATAGTAGAGCAGGCCAGGTGCGGCCAACTGAAGTGCAACGATCACACCTGCCCCAAGGCTCCCCCAAAGTCGAGCCCCTAGAAACGCCAGAAGTGCCATGGAGAAAGCTGCCCCTAAGGCTGGATAGATCCGAAGGACAAACTCAGACAAACCAAAGTGGTAGACAAAGAAGCGAACAATGTAATGAAATAAGGTTGGGTGATTGGAGTAGGTTGCGCCGCTAATCGGAACTGTTGGCAAAGGACGGACAATGGGGCGAAACTGGTGGGCGATGAGACCTTCCCGTTCCCAAGTTTGCTGGATCGCTGCTTGAAACCGACCACCAATGACCCCGGCATACCCAGAGTCAAAGGGCCGGTCCATAAGAGGAAGGTGCCTGGCAATGGAACAAAAGAAGGCGAAAACCACCCACATCGTGATGGCCTTGGGCGACAACTTGTTGTTCACATGGATGTGCACGCTGATTAGACCCGACATTGATCGCCTCAGACCAACAACCGGCGAAGATCAAGGAGAGGCGGTCATCCTATGGCAACCGAATCGTCATCCCGAATCGTAGAGACTCCGGGCGCCTCAGCTTTTGGCGATTGGCAGCAAAGATTTTCTTCCAATGACTGGCTTTACCATAGTGGGACTGAGCAATACCGGAAAGTGTTTCGTCCCTTTTCACCAAGTAGTCTCGCGGTTTGTCTGAATTCGTCTGGGGCTCTTTCACCCCAGATGCCGAGCCATCAACCATCTTGACAGGGATTTTCACATCTTGGCCTTCCCGCAAAGACCGGGGTTTCAAGTTAGGATTCGCTTTGATCAAAATGGGATAGAGGTTCGCGGCACCCAATTCCCGCTGGGCAATACGAGAAAAATTATCCCGGTATTGCACCTTGACCAAGCGAAACTCCGTTTTCATCGAATCGGTTTCAGCATGGTCTTCGACCTCCGATTCGGCTTCGTTTTCTCCACCATCATCAGGCGCCAACTCTTCTCCTGGCTCGTCTGCATCCTCTTCGTTCTTGCCAAGATCCAAGGGAGCCAGGATCCTGCGAGTTTCGGCCCGATGCGCTTCTGTTGGCCCACTCGGCACCGACCGTTGCTCTCGATTGGACAACCCGACAACAAAGAGTGCCAGCAGAATTACCACGCAGACAAGAGCTGCTTTCTTTTCGAGACCCATGATTTGTCCTTAAAAAAACTGGGGGCCAACGCCGGGAAGATAGGATTCCACACCAATAAAAACGTTGTGCAACGCAGGGCGGAATAAGCTTCATTCGTTTGCGATTAGACGGAGGGCAGAATTGTGACCTCGACGTCGGCTCCCATTTTTATTTCTTCCTACAATGTTTCAATCAAAATCCAAACCCGGGATTCGCAACCCCGAGCGTAATGTGTCTTCTTCAACAATCTCTGTTTCTTCTTCATGGTCGTCGTCTACGGAGGCTTCCCCTCCTGCTTGGGCGATATTCCAAAGCGTCCCCACAGCGAAGCCAAGGACCAACAGTGAAGAACCGCCATAAGAAACAAATGGCAGGCCAATACCCTTAGGGGGAACCAATCCAGTCACTACCGCCATGTTGATTCCTGCCTGAAAAACAATGGTGAATGTCAGCCCAAACGCCATCAAGAATCCTGCACGATCCGAGGCTCTCATGGCGATCTTCAATCCATGCCAAAAGAAAAGGAGAAAAAGAACAATGACAGCCAGAGAGCCCAAGAAACCGAGTTGCTCACCCACCGATGCAAAAACGAAATCGGATTCAACGAAAGGAACGAATTTGAGTTGAGCCTTGCCCAAGCCAATGCCCGTCCCGAAGGCACCACCATTACCCATGGTATGCAATGCGCTCTGCACTTGGGGGTGAACTTGACCTTTGAGGGTCTCGAGGCGTTTTTGAATGTGGCCGTAGCTCTTGAGCATCATGTAAATGAAAGGCGGTAAGGCCAAGAGCGCTGAGCAGGCGATATGCCTGAAACGCATACCACCTAAGTACAACACCATGAAGCCAATAACGAGCAGAAACATACTAGTGCCGAAGTCCGGTTCTTTGGCTACCAACAAGACCGTCACACCCAGGCAGAAGGCAGCTGGTAAGAACCCTTGACGCAAATCGTGAATCACACGGGCACGCACAGTCGCATAGTGAACGCAAAAGAGAAGAACAGTGAACTTCGCCAACTCCGAGACTTGCACACTGTAAAAACCAAGATGAATCCATCTTCTGGCGCCGTGCATCTTCGTGCCAACAAGAAGCACAAGAACCAGACCAATCCATGTTCCCAAGAGCAAGCGCGGCGCCATGGCGACCATGCGGCGATAGTCAGTTCGAGCAACGAAGTAGCAGACCACAATAGAAATCACCAAGGCCTTAGACTGCTTCTCGAAGGAAACCGAAATAGACTCTCCATGCTTCATCGCTTCAATCAGTGTAGCCGAAAGGACATTCAGCAGCCCTAGCAATGCCAACAAAAAGGCGATCACCACGATAAACACACCGCTTTGTTTCGAGGTAACTCCTCGCTTTAAGATGGCTTCCACGACCCCGATTCCTCAAATAATTTTTCTAAGCCGATTCCCCGGGAACCCTTCACCAAGACAAGATCAGCAGGCGCCGAATGATTGGCCAACCAAACACGAGCTTCCGGAACACTCTCTACCCATCCACAATCACTCTTGTCGTCACGACAGGCATCAAATGCATCCCGCATGGCCTCGCCAACAAAAAGAAAAACCTGGATCTGGGACTTGCGGCATCGTTCCCCCAACGCCACATGATGTCCCTGGCTTGCTTCCCCCAACTCGAGCATGTCTCCCAATACCGCCACTTTACGACGATCTGAACTGGCCGTACTCAAGAACTCGATTGCTGCCCCCATCGAGGTGGGATTCGCGTTGTAGCAGTCGACAATCACACGCTGACCGTTGAGATTTCTCTCTTCCAAGCGCATGGCCGAGGGCTCTATCGTCGGAAATACCGAAGCCAAATCAGCTTCAGTCATGCCTAGGTTCTTGGCAACCACAGCAACGGCGAGAAGGTTTTCCAGATTGTGCCTTCCCAAGAGTTTTGAGCGCAAAATGGGACCGTCCTCGGACAAGCGAAATGACACGCCGGTGTCGTTGCAGTTGGCTTCTATCCCTCGATGATCGACACTTTCTGACAAGCCATAACATTCAACTCGAGGGCCTCCGCGGACATCACGAAGCCGAGGAAGCACCGACGAAAGATGGTCATCGTCACCATTGACCAAGAGCAAGCTCTCAGCCTTCATCCCCTCGGTAATGGTGATCTTCTCAGCCAAGACGCCGGACTCTGAACCCAAGCCCTGCAAATGGCTAGCACCTATGGAAGTGATAATCGCTATGGTCGGTTTCGCGACGGCGGTGAGGCTTGCGATTTCTCCAACTTCGCTGGTCCCCATTTCGAGAACCAGCACTTCTGTGTCCTGGGCTGCCCGGGCCAGTGTCAGAGGCAGTCCAACTCGATTGTTAAAAGAACCTTCAGCAGCGACACTGACAAAGGTCTGCCTCAACACTTGCTGCAAAGCGTCCTTTGTTGTTGTCTTGCCGTTGCTGCCGGTAATCCCAATAACAGGAATGGTCAATCGTTCGCGAAGCCCCCCAGCCAAAGCCATAAGAGCTTGCCCTGCGTTTTCAACCAAAATCAATGGGCCTGAGCCATCAATCTGGGGATTCGGATGATGAGTGACCGCCGCACTAGCGCCCCCACGAAAGGCTTCGGATAAGAAATCCGTACCTCTGAAGTTGGCCCCATCCAAGGCAAAAAACAAGTCTCCCGTCTTGATGCGGCGAGTATCCGTGGCAACCCCCGTTGGTGTCACTGTGTTTGTCCCCTCGGACAAGAGCTTGCCATTCATGACAGCAGCCAATTCTTCCAAAGGCATGGCAATCATGGGGCCCTCCCCTGTTTCCCGCTGCGCCAAGCACTCCATTCCTCTGCCACGAGTCGGTCACTATGGGAATAGACCTCCCCAGCCGAAACTTGGCAATCTTCATGGCCCTTTCCTGCCAAGAGGACAACGTCGTGTGCCCTGGCGTTGTCCAAGACGTGGAGAATCGCTTCTCGGCGGTTCGCCACGTATGACACCCTTTCTGGTTGTTTCATCCCGCTCTTGATGTCCATGGCGATCTTGTCCGGATTTTCCGAACGTGGGTTGTCGTCCGTGAGCATGATGGTGTCCGCCATAATCTCGGCAATACGCCCCATAAGAGGACGTTTGCCACTGTCTCGATCCCCACCACAGCCAAACACCACATGAAGCTCACCGCCAGTCAAAGCTCGGAGAGTTCCCAACATGTTTTCGAAGGCATCCGGTGCATGGGCATAGTCCACCAGCACATCAAAGTCACAGGCCAACTCCAAGACTTCGAAGCGGCCTTCCACATGATTAAGTGACTCAATGCCCCGAACGATGTCCGTAAGCGACGTGCCCAAGCCCCAGGCTACAGCGCTGGCCAAAAGAATGTTCGCGGCATTGTGGACCCCAACAATCTTAGTTGCACAAGTCGCAGTCTCGCCTGCGATACTGATCTCGAGGGTCATGCCCCTCAAGTCCATGGCAAGGATCTGAGCCGAGACTTCCGCTTCATTCCCAGAGAGGGAATAGCGCAGAGTCTGACAACCCTCAGGCACCAGAGTTTCCAGCAATTGACATTCGGGAGCGTCGGCATTGAGAACAGCCCACCCCCCCGGGCTCAAGTACTCAAGCAATCGGCGCTTCGCCGCATGATAGGCAGCAACATCCTGGTGATAATCAAGATGATCCCGCGCCATGGAGGTAAAGGCTGCTACTTGCAATGGGCAACCGCAAAGACGGTCCTGGTCGAGAGCGTGAGAGGAAACCTCTAAGGCCACGGAATCCAACCCTTCGTCATTCATTTCCCGCAAGAGCCGTTGCAAGTCCTCTGCCCCTGGAGTCGTCATCGTGGCGGTTTCAGTCCGAGAGCCAATCTGGCTGTGAATCGTTCCGATGAGACCAACCCTACGGTTTGCTGTCTTGAGAATTTCTTCGATCATGAACGTCGACGTTGTTTTTCCGTTGGTGCCAGTAACACCAATGACGTCAAGGCCCAAAGCTGGATGATCATAGAAAGCAGCGCAGAGTTTGGCGTAGTCTGCTCGAGGATCCACTAAGGTTATGGTGGGTATGGAGGTCTGATGAAGAATGGGCCTCGAGGTGGCCAAAGCGACAGCCCCGTTATCAAGAGCATCTTGAACATAGCGTGCCCCATTAACTTGACTCCCAGCCAGAACCACAAAGAGAGAATTGGGCCTTACTGAGCGGGAATCGCAAGTGACGAAATCAATAGCTGGAGATTCAGATTCGAACTCAGGCAAGCCAGCTGATCGCAAGAGTTCGTTGAGGTTCATCTCAATCTCAGTCGCAGTAGTCACTAATAGTCCAAAAACCAGTCAACCAAATTTCTGTAGGCCATCCCGAGAGTCGAAAGCAAAGACGTGCGTGGGACAGGAGCGATCTGAGCTTTACCCCTGTTCTTGTTGTGGGCTCCTGTGCCGTTCATCCACAACCCCTTCATGTCTCGAGTCATTTAGCTTTCTCCCTTCCTTCACGATCTGGGGCCACCCGAAGGTGCCTCAGCCCTTTCTCAATGATGTTCTTCATAGCCACCCCTGCGGTGCGACCGCCGGTCACCACCTTGCCCCTCACATTGTAGAGCCCGACATAGATCGTAAGGCGAGGGGCTGCTACTGGCGCAATGGCAATTATCGAAGAGTTGAAGGCCCCCCGGTTCTTGCCCCACAATTGGGCGGTGCCCGTCTTCGCCCCAACATGCCAGGGGAGATCCTTCAGCAGCGTGGCTGTGCCCCGCTCAACGGTTTGCTCAAGAACGTCCAACATTCTGTCAGCAATGTCTTCTCGAATGAGCCTCTTGGAAGAACTCCGGTTCGGCGTCGACTCCCCTCCTTTGCGAACCTCCATGACAAGCTTCGGAGCATGATAGATGCCACCGGTAGCAAAGACGTTAAAGGTCGAAGTCAGGGCCAAAGGAGACATGGTTATTTGATGACCAAAAGGAATGGAAACACCGGGATAAATCGGTTTCTCTTCGTCGTAGCGGATTCGCTGGCCGTTCTTAGCCCCATGAAGATAAATCTGAGGCTCTTTTTGCAAGCCCAATTCACGAATCGAATCGACGAGTTTCCTGAAACCCATTTTTTCGAATCCAATGATCGCCATACCAACGTTGGAGCTCATGATAATGATCTCTTCCACAGACATGGACTGTCCATAAGAATGACTGTCCGAAACCGTCCGCGCCCGAGACTTGCTGCGAAACACCCGCCGACCATGGTTAACGTCAATGATTTGTCCCCAGGAGACACAACCCTTCTGAATCGCCATGGCTAAGAAAAGAGGTTTAATGGTCGAGCCCGGTTCATAAGTCCCAGCCACAGGAAAGCAAGGAGCGATTGGGTTCTTGGGCTTCCCCTTCACTGGTTTCTCATAACTCGCCATTGCCAGAATCTCGGCAGTATTGCTGTCGAGAATGAGCACTGAGCCACTGTGACAACCGACTTGGGCGCAAATCGCTTTCAGCTCATCTCTGGCAATCTGCTGAAGATCAACATCGATGGTGATGTGAACGTCGTAGCCTTCTTTCGGGACTTTTAGCCAGCGCCCTTTGAGATCCAATTCATGGCCATGACCGTCCTTCTCGCAGGTGTATCGACCCTTTTCGGCGGAAAGAAAACGATCCATGGACAATTCAAGGCCAGCACGCCCCGCCACAACTCCGTTTGATTCTTTGGTTTCCCCTACGAAGCCCACAATTTCCGTGACAAGTTCCCCCTCTGGGTAGACACGGGTGGCTTCCGGGATGAACCCAAAATTGGCGATACGGCGGTTGGCCATAACTTTTCGAATATAGTCCACTTGCCAAGGTGTCACCCCTTCCAGGAGTTTGATTCCCCGCTTGCAATAGACTTTCTCTTTGCCGTCCACAACCTTCGTGTAGAAGCCATTCTGAGCTTTGTCCAAAAAATCCATGGGCTTATGAGGAATATCCAAATCATCCAGGACGCCACAGAGCACGCCTATGCGCTGAGAGATCGAAAGTGGTTTTGCTTTCTTGTCCCTGGGCTTGTGTCCGGGATACATGTCCAACAAGAGTTCGAAAGTATCGAAGCCGAGAGCCAATGCTTTGCCATGACGATCAAAAATACCAGCCCGGGCAGGTCTTTCGAATTGAGAGGCACCGATGCGATGTTTCGATCGTGTCTGAAATCCTTGTTGGGTCTTCCCGTGATCAGCCGCTTCAGTAACTTGGACATGATAGAGACGAGCAGCTAAGACGGCATACATCGCGCATAAGACCAGCGAAATCCGAATAACTTGTTTTGACCTGCCAGATGGCATGGCTGACCTCGTCTCAATCGGCTCCCCGAGCCGTGTTATCTAATCTCGTTCCAACAACCACAACTGCCACGTTGCGTTCCAAACCATCGAGCCCCAACTGCGCCGCCGATTCCGACAATTCTGCAGGTCGACTGCGGGCGGCCAGATCAGCCTTCCGCATATGAATGCGATTTTTCATCGCTGCGGTTTCCTGGCGGAGCTGATAGATTTCATAGGCCTCTGCTACCACGGCTGACTCCAGCCAAATGGTGTAAACTAAGACACCAAAAACTGACATCACTGCGAGTACAAAGGCAGCAACTCTCATTTTAGGCCCCCCCCTTTCTCGAATGCGCGCAACCGAGCACTCCGGCTCCGAGGATTGCGCGCCAACTCTTCAGCACTGGCCGTGATCGGTTTCTTGGTCACCACATTCCCAAAGCCGCTCATGACCCCGTCCCGAAAGGCTTGCTTGACGATCCTATCCTCCAGAGAGTGAAAGCTAATGACCACCAATCGGCCTTGCGGTTTCAATCTCTGAATCAAGACTGGCAGGATTCGGCTCAATGAACCCAACTCATCATTGACCGCAATACGAAGCGCTTGAAACACCCGGGTTGCGGGGTGAGTTTTCTTACCACCTCCGCCCGTGACACTCCGCACCAACTCAGCCAATTCCTTTGTGGTCGTGAGCCGAATCCTCCGTCTCACTTCGACAATTTTCTTTGCAATCAAACGAGCTTTCGGCTCTTCTCCATACTCGAAAAAGATGCGCTCCAGCTCCTCAACTTTCGATGAGGCCAACCATTGAGCAGCGGTCCTGCGAACCTCTGGGGACATGCGCATGTCCAGTGGACCGGACTTAGCAAAAGAGAAGCCCCGCTCCGCATCATCGATTTGCATGGATGACACACCAATGTCCATGAGGGCTCCATCAATCTCAGAGCACTTGTGTTTGTCCAACTGCCTCCCGGCATTGGCGAAATTAGCTTTCACAAGTACAAGTTGCTCTTCGAATTCGGCAAGTCTCTTACCAGCAATTGACAAGGCCACCGGATCTTGATCAAAGGCAATAAGACGACCGGTAGAACCAATCGTTCGGAGAATCCGTTCACTGTGGCCCCCAGCACCCAAGGTCAGATCGCAGACATGATCCCCAGCTTTGAGGGCGAGAAACTCCAGGGCTTCGTCCGCTAAGACCGATACATGCCCAAAATCCTCACTACTCATCGACCTCAGAACCTTGTTTTTTTCGTTCCAGAGCTTGATCGCTCAAACGCTGATCTGCCCTTTGCATGACCTTCTGGAACTTCTCTGCCAACTTTTTCGCCGTGGCTTTCTGAGTTTCAACCTCCCAGATTTCCACCCGCTGGCGAGATCCAATGAGCATAACTTCATCTTTATGCTTGATTCCCAGCTTCTCCAGGAGGAAACTAGGGATCGTGATCCGATTCGATTTATCAGTCGTGACCAGAACAAAAGCCGCATTAAACATGCTCATGGCCAGACGTTCTTCTTCAGTAACCCCAACGACGGACTCCGTCGCATCTAGGTAGGCCTCATGCTGCTCTTCCGTATGCAAATAGAGACAGTACCCCCTGGGACACCCCACATAGAAGTCGACAGGTCGATGCACAGGGCTCTCACCGGGCAAGGGAGCAGGCACACCAGCCCCCTCTCGTACCCGAGCAGGGATGGTAATCCGTCCCTTCTGGTCCACCGTAAGCGTGTTGGACAGGCGGCCCAGCAGCATCGACTCATCACTCCTCAAATCGGCAGCCACCACTTGACCACCTTTTCTCCCCAACAGGGCTCCCACTCTCACATGGGTTCCCAGATTGAGACACCAGGTCCAACCCTCCGGCTGGCGCTTGTTTCAGAATCAAGGAATCGGAAGCCTTCAGGTTCCGCTGTCAAAAGACAGTCCCAGGAGCCGGCGTTAACCAACTTCCCGATCTTTCCTCCACTCGGGGTGAAACCACCACAGTCCACCCATTTTCAATTTTCAAGCATTTTGACATCAGATCGACCCTCATCGACACTGATCCCCCTGGACACCCACAAATCTACACCTGACTTTCAGCAGTGTCCAGTTCGAATCCCCAACAACTCAAACAGGAATTCCCCAAGTTCTGGGCAATACACCAGATAAAAGGGTTCCCCAGACTCAAAACCCCAAGATCGTGGGGGCCAACCTGTGCAAACGCTCAAATTATTCTTTGACTTTTATTTGGAAGGCGGATTTATTGTCCGGATTTCCTCGCCCCACGTCCCCACTCCGTAGCCAAATTTGATTGAGAGCCTTAAGATCCGACCATGCTGAACATCCTAGATCAAAATGGAAATCCTGCTTTGGGCCCTCTCTTGAGCCAACTCAGGCA
>WFTN01000172.1 GCA_015485455.1 Planctomycetota bacterium
GGGCTTGATTTGCCCTTGTTTCTTTGCCACCTCCTGCAAATTGGAAAGGGTTTCAAGCCCGTCCTGCTTAAGTACCAGTTGAAATAGGACTTCGAGGTCTATGGCATCGCCAAACTTCCGGTAAATGCTTTCCAGGTCATTTCCGTTCATGCCCTCAAATCCCGTGTCATCCATTTTATCAGCAGATTGATTCAGGGCTTTGTGAATGATGTCGTTCAGGAGTTTACGAAAATCGTCCTCAGTTAGATGACGCCGCAGAAACGTCAGCATCGTGACCAGGGTCATGTGGCTGAAGTTTCCTTTCAGCAACTCGTCCTGCAAATGAAAAATCCCGCCATCATCGACGCACAATCTGGCCACATTGAGCAAGTCCTTCGAAATGGTTTCTCCTGAGGTTTCCTTAAGCTCTGTCAAGATCTCAGCGATCGTGGATTGGTGCCCTTTTTTCACCAGAATCAGGCAAAGCTCCCGATCAAAAGAGGAATCATCATGGGGCCTCAGCTTCAACAAGAAATCGATCCCCAAGTTAACCTTCAGTTTTAGCAAGGCGCGGAGAGCCGTTATCCTGTTGTTTCTTTGCTGTTCTTCGTCCTTCAATATCTCCAAGTTGAAGACCATCGATTCTGGCTTAGGATCGAGAGCCACATACTTAAGAATGTCCCAAGTGTGGCGGAGGTCTATGTTCGTCTGGCCCAAAGTCTCCATGAGAGCAGATCGATCGTCTTCGCTGCCATGTCGCCAGATGAATTCCGTTACCAAAGAGGCGACTTCTTCCTTCCCTTCACGAACTCCCTGCAAAAGCAATTCACGATTGAGAGCTTCCTTCATGTGCCCACGAAAATTCAGGACCAAATGAATTTGTTGAGTCGTGCCACCCTGTTTGGCCAACGATAGAAACCAATCATCGAGTGTCGAAGCCATGCCTGGGACTTCCTGTCGCCATGCCTCTTCCAACAAAACTTGCCCTAAGTCCTCCATGCCGCAGATTCCGCTTAGGACACCGCTTTTCAACGATGGAGACCATCCTGTCCTTGTCAACTTGGCTAATAGGTCGGCGTACCGCGGCTGAATGCTAGAACGATCGACAATCGTCTGAGTCCATTTTGGGTCTTGGGCAACAAAAAGGATCAAGGCCTGAGCAACATCATCACCCAACTTGGCCCGATCCACCGGATCTCGCAGGATCCCGATAACCTCCCTCACGCGATCAGGTCCAGGCTTGGACAACAAGACTCGTTCGACTCTTTCATAGAGAGTTTGAACTGCGGGAAATTCTTCGAAAGGCCTGAGGGGAATAAGGGCTGAAGCGCTGGCATCCATCATCGAGAAGAAAACCCGCTTCTGGTAGGACTCGTTTCCTTGGTCTTGCCAATCCATGCGAAGCATGGTGGCACACAGCAGAGGATCAGTGGTAGCAAAACGAATGAGATTCTCGGTAGCAAGGTGAGCAACTTGAGGGTCTTCATCCGACACCAAGTCAATCAGGATGGAAAAGCAAGTTGAGCGTTTTTCTCCCTTTAACTCCGAGACAAGTGCCAACGCCGCGCAACGCACAGACCAGTTGGGGTCAACGAGAAGTTCCAGGACCAATTCGTGGGGAATTTCATCCCCTCCTCCAACCAACCCTTCAAGAACACGTCGACGAATCAACCAATTGTTGTGACGATAAAAACCGTGCTTCTTCACGGCCTCAGCCACAATCACTTGGGGCCCAGCCATCGCCCACAAGGAAAGAGCCGACAACTGAGAAGTCCAACGTGGGCTTGAAGCCAATTCCTCAGCCAGTTGCATCCCCCGGCCGGCGTTTCCCTTGAGGATCCAAGCGGCTTCTGCCCGCAAATCTGGAGTTGCATTGGCCGCCCTCAAGACCTGTTCCGCCAAATCCGCCAGGGAAACTTCCTGCTCTTGCCCCAAGAGGCAAGTCGCCAGCAGCACGAATGTCAGAATCGCTTTCAAGGTGATAATTCTCTGAGTGCTTGAGGGATGTATTGCGCCACCTGGCTTGGGGCTAACCCTCGCATTCCCCCACTGGCAGCAGCAAGGTCGCCAGCAAACCCATGGGCCCAGACGGCTTGGCAGGCTGCGTCAAAAGGGCTCTCACCCTGGGCCACCAAAGCTCCGATGAGACCGGCCAAAACGTCTCCCATTCCAGCAACGGCCATGGCCGCAGAACCGGTTCCGTTTTGAAAAACCAACCCACCAGTTCCCACCAAAGTCTGGGCTCCTTTCAGAACGATCACCGTCCCTATAAGTTCAATAAGTTCTGACAATGCCCTGGGTCGGTCGAGCTGAATATCCTTGGTTTGACGCTTCAAGAGCCGCGCCGCTTCCCCAGGATGAGGTGTCAAGATGCTCGTATTCGGCAAGGACGGCCGATTGGGATCTTGAGCCAAGATATTGAGGGCGTCCGCGTCTATGACCAAAGGACAGTGGGCAGTCTCCAGCACACGATACAAAAGTGCCTGAAGATCTTCGCTTTGTCCCCAGCCAGGACCGATAACGATGCAATCGGCCCTCGAAATGAGCTTCTTGAGACTGAGCCAAGCGGGAAAAGCCAGCTGCCCAGCAAAATTTTCTCGCAATCCATGGAGAATCACCCCGGGATCAAAGGAATTGGGGCCAGCCAACAGAGATTTTGGCAGTGCTAGTTCGACAAAACCCGCCCCTCCACGGCATGCACCGGCGGCAGAAAGAACGGCTGCCCCAGAGAATTGTTGGGAACCTGCGATGAGGAGCACACGGCCACAATCGCCTTTATGGGCAGTTCTGAGGCGTTCTATGAGGTTTGGGGGGTCGTGAAGCATGTTTCCCTCGTGAGAAAACGGCCAATAGAAAATCCTTCAACAAACAGAGTTTACTCTATCCCCTTGTGAGCTTCTTTCTCAAAGATACAATCGGCACCGCGGCGTTCATACGGCGCGAGCCCGGAGGGTTGTCAGAGTGGTCGAATGTGACGGTTTTGAAAACCGTTGTTGTGCAAGCAACCGGGGGTTCGAATCCCTCACCCTCCGCTTGAAGCCCAAGAAAGGGCCGAGATAGACAAATAGGAGAGATGGCAGAGTGGCCGAATGCGCCCGCTTGCTAAGCGGGTGAGGGTTAAACCTCCCCGGGTTCGAATCCCGGTCTCTCCGTAAAAAAGACCCTTGGTTCCCATGGACCAGGGGTCTTTTTCTTTGGTATGTCCTGAGTTTGTCGAAATTCGCGATCATGGAAGGAAGAGTCCACCCCATGGGAAATCAGGGCTGACTCGGCTATGATGCTATTGGAGAAACGGATGAACCAAATGCTAAAACTGGGTCTAATCGGGATATCCCTCCTGTTGTGCGCCTCATGTGTGACGCGAACGCTCACCATCGAATCGACTCCACCCGGGGCCCGTGTCTTCATGGAAAGAAAAGACATCGGCACCACCCCCATCACCATCGACATTGAATACGGTGGGGCCCGAGAATTCCTCTTGCTTCATGAAGTCGGCGAGACCAAGTACGCCCCTGTCCGTATCCACCACGACAGCGGAGAATTCTTCTTGGACACCTTCCCTTTTGACGTCCTCACTTTGATTCAGCCCATTGCCATCGAAAGGGATTACCGCCTGAAAGTCACGCTGGAAGAATCAACTCTCCTCGATTTGGTGTTGGACGACCCAAAGAACTACGTGGCTGCTCTTTTGGACCGGGCCGATCAGATGCGCAGGCGGGCCAAAATCTTGCAGGATTCCGCGGGAGAAGCCAAAGCGCCGTTCCTTGATGACGGGAAAAACGCCAAAAAATCGCAGACTGAGCCATCTCCCCCATTGGACCAAGAGAATTCATCGAAATAGGTCTGTTTCTCTTTGACCCTAGACCCTCACCATGGTTATTCTAAGATGATGAGCAACGAAGTCTTCGGGGAGTAATACATGAATCTCTGTCAGATTTGTGGCGAAGAAGAAGCAACGATCAAGACGATTGACATTGTGAACAACGTCAAGTCGGAGCGACATATCTGTGAAGCTTGCTACAACAAGCAAGGATTGTCCCAGCCGTTTTCTGTGCCAAACATCTCCGACTTCGTAAAACTCACCCCCACATCCGCCCAAATCGACCTTCAAGGTTTGGGTGAACTTGTGAAAGGTTTGACAAACCCCAAACCTGAACCAACAGTACCCAACATCGTATGCGAAAACTGCGGCAACTCCTTAGAAGAATTTCACAAGCGCGGTGTCGTCGGTTGCCCCGCTGATTACGACTTATTCTGCGAAGAAATCGAAGCTTTGGTTTCGCGCTTGCATGGCGCCACGGAACACGTGGGAAAGGTGCCTCGAGAAATCGAAGCCGAACGCGCCAGGCAACATCGCGCCAAACAACTTTGCGCTGATTTAGAATGTGCCATCAACGAAGAACGATACGAAGAAGCCGCCGGTCTTCGAGACCGTATCGCTGCCCTCACCCACGACAGTGATTCCCCTCTTCATGAGACATCAAGAAGAGACCGAGATGAACATGCTGGATGATCGCTTTTCTTCGGGTTCAGGTGAATGGCTCGGTCCCAATGGCCCTGATAACGATGTTGTCATTTCCACGCGCATCCGCTTAGCCCGCAATATACGCGGCCACAAAATGCCGTGGCGTTCCAACCAATGCGAACGACAAGAAGTCGAAGCGAAGCTTAAGAGCGGCATTGCAGATTCTCAGATCATTCCGGAAGGAGCCTACTGGTCTATTGACGATCTCAGCGAAACTGAGAGACGCCTCCTTGTTGAACGGCATTTGATCAGCCCAGAATTGGCCAAAGGGCGAGGCTCCCGAGGAGTCATTTTTGCCCCCACAGAAAACCTCTCCATTATGACAAATGAGGAGGATCATCTGCGTATTCAGGGCATCCATCGCGGCTTGCAATTGGAAGAGACTTGGCGGGTCACCAATCAAATCGATTCGGTTTTGGAGAGCCGCCTCCCCTTCGCAGTTTCATCGCGGTGGGGATACCTCACGGCTTGCCCCACCAATGTGGGCACCGGTTTGCGGGTCTCCGTGATGCTTCATCTTCCGGTCCTAGTTCACACCGATCAGATTAAGAAGGTGCACACAGCTGCCAGCCGTGTTGGGCTGGTGGTGAGGGGGCTCTACGGCGAAGGAACAAAGGCCTCCGGCGACTTCTACCAGATTTCGAATCAAGTCACTTTGGGACGGGATGAAGTCCAAATCCTTCGCGATGTCCGGACCATGGTGCTCAAGATCATTGAGTGGGAACGAGGACTGCGCAAACTCGTCATGCAGCAAGATCGTGTGACCATGGAAGACCGGGCTTGGCGAGCCCTGGGAACCTTGCAATATGCACGTAAGATGAATTCAGAAGAGACCATGCAGCATTTGTCCAGTGTCCGCCTGGGGATCAATTTGGAGATTCTCCATGATCTTGGCCAAGAGCGCATCAATGATCTCTTTTTGTATACCCAGCCGGCTCACCTCCAAGTGTTGCGAGGGGCGCCTTCCGATCCAGAAGAGCGAGACATTTCTCGAGCCCGGCTCATTCGCGAATGGCTGGCCTAAAGTCAGTCCAAGCTCCTGAATATATTGAGATTTGTCGGAGAAATTCGCAGGAACGGTCAGATTCGCATAGACTGACTCCCTGAAGACCTATGATCTTGCCAGAGCAAGACTTAGGGCTGAAAATACGGCGCAAAAGCACGAAGATCAACCCTTGGGTAAATATTCCTTCGGCTTTGGACAAAGATAGGGCCCTGAGTCTTGCCGAAAGAGAACATAAGGAGTTCCCCCTTGGGACCTCCCAAGGGAACAAAGTTGATCTCGAATTGGATGACGACCTCCTTGAATGGTCATCAGCTTCGTTAAAAGACTGAACAACACGCTGCACTAAACGGAACGACGGGTCTTGAGCCCGCCACAAGCAAAGAAGGAAAAAAGCGCATGTTTGATAGGTTCACCGATCGCGCACGCAAGGTTATGGGGTTGGCACGACAGGAAGCCCAACGCCTGAACCATGAATATATCGGCACCGAGCATATCCTCTTGGGTCTTGTTCAAGAAGGCAGTGGCGTAGCCGCCAATGTGCTGAAGAACTTAGACATCGACCTACGAAAGGTCCGCCAAGAAGTTGAAAAACTCGTGAAGACCGGACCTTCCATGGTCACCATGGGCCAATTGCCGTTCACCCCGAGAGCCAAGAAAGTCTTGGAGTTGGCATTGGAAGAAGCCAGTAAGTTGGGACACAACTACATCGGCACCGAGCACATCTTGTTGGGACTCATCAAAGAGCAAGATGGCAAGGCGGCCAAAGTCCTCACCAATCTCAATGTTGAGCTTGATTCCGTCCGCAGCGAAATCCTGGACTTCTTGGGTGCAGAACCCACAGCCACAGAGTCAGAAAAAGAGGTGGGCGGAACTTCAAAAAGTAAAACCCCTGCTCTCGACTCCTTTGGTCGTGACCTGACCGAGCTGGCTCGAGAAGGCAAACTTGACCCCGTCATTGGCCGGGAAAAGGAAATCGAACGCGTCGTGCAAATTCTGTCACGGCGGAGCAAGAACAACCCTGTCCTCTTAGGCGAAGCCGGTGTGGGTAAAACCGCTATCGTCGAAGGGCTGGCCCAAGACGTCATCAAAGGCAATGTACCGGAATTGCTGCACGACAAAAGAATCGTCGTCCTCGACTTAGCCATGATGGTTGCCGGAACAAAATACCGTGGTCAGTTCGAAGAGCGCATTAAGGCTGTCATGACGGAAGTACGTCGTGTCCGCAATGTGATTCTCTTCATTGACGAGCTTCACACTTTAGTCGGTGCTGGTGGGGCCGAAGGTGCAATTGATGCCTCAAACGTCCTGAAGCCCGCCTTGAGCCGTGGTGAAGTGCAATGTATCGGTGCCACCACCTTGGATGAGTATCGTAAGTACATCGAAAAAGACGGAGCTTTGGCTCGCCGCTTCCAAATGATCTTGGTGAACCCACCCACAAAAGCTCAAGCCGTTGAGATTCTCCACGGTTTGAGAGATCGCTATGAGGCCCACCACCGTGTGCGCTACACCGATGCCGCATTAGAGCTCGCTGTCGATTTAGCAACACGCTATATCAATGATCGCTTCCTTCCTGACAAGGCCATCGATGTCATCGACGAAGCTGGTGCCCGTGTCCACCTCAAGCAGATGACCCAACCACCAGATCTTCGGGAACTTGAAAAAGACATTGCTAACCTGGACAAGGAAAAAGAAGAAGCCGTTGCCCACCAAGACTTTGAACGTGCGGCACGTCTCCGGGATGACGCCTACAAACTTCGAAAGAAAAAAGAGACTGTCGTCGCTGCTTGGAAGACCGAACGCCACGATGGTGATTCGGAAGTAACCGTTGAGATCATCGGAGAAACTGTCTCCAAGATGACCGGTGTTCCGCTGACAAGATTAGAAAAGCGGGAAGCTGAACGCCTCCTCCAAATGGAGAAGTACCTGCACGAGACGGTTATCAGTCAGGACGAAGCGATCACCGCTATCTCCAAGGCTGTGCGTCGTTCCCGCAGTGGTCTCAAAGCACCTGGGCGTCCCATGGGCTCATTCATCTTCTTAGGCCCCACTGGAGTCGGCAAGACCCATCTGGCCAAGCAATTAGCTAAGTTCATGTTTGGCAGCGAAGATGCTTTGATCCAAATCGACATGTCTGAGTACATGGAGAACTTCAATGCCTCAAAACTCATCGGCGCCCCTCCCGGTTACGTGGGCTACGAAGAAGGCGGTCAACTCACAGAAAAAGTGAGACGACGCCCCTACTCCGTCGTACTCTTAGACGAAATCGAAAAAGCACATCCCGATGTCTTCAACATGTTGCTCCAAATCATGGAAGAAGGTCGACTGACCGACTCCTTCGGGCGACATATTGACTTCAGGAATGTCATCTTGATCATGACATCCAACATTGGTGCTGCGGTCCTCAACAACAAGTCTGGCTTGGGCTTCGAATCAGGCAATGAAGAACAACAACGGGAAGCCATCCAACATCGCCTCAAAGGTGAGCTGGATCGATTCTTCCGGCCAGAGTTCATCAACCGCCTGGACGAAACCATTTTCTTCCACCATCTCAACAAAGAGAACATTCGTGACATCATCGACATCGAAATGCGCGAAGTTCATGAGCGGATCGAAGGGAAAAAGATGACCATGACCCTTCTGGACGGCGCCAAGGAGTTCATGCTTGAGAAAGGCTACAACCCTGATTTCGGGGCCCGCCCCATGCGCAGAGCCATCGAACGTTATTTGGAAGACCCTCTTTCCGAATACATCTTGCGCGGCGGCCTGATTCCCGGTTGCCATATCGAGGTGAGTTACGAAGGTGGAACTGCCCTTGAGTTCGAGATCCGCCAGCCAGAAGTCAA
>WFTN01000173.1 GCA_015485455.1 Planctomycetota bacterium
CTCCATCTCAGCGGAGCAAACCCGTGGGGATGACGATCAAAAAGGTCCTGCTATCCACCAAATCGAATTGGTCTTGGAAACCTACGTTTACCAGCCAGGCAAGAACCAGCAAAAGCCGGTCAACATTGTCAATTCGGACAAACGTACCTTAGCTCTTATTGAGCAAGGGAAAGGGGTCAACCCCTTGATGCTGGAATCCTATGACTTCGTCAACCAGCCCGAACGTCGTGATATTTTCGCTGATCCAAGGGTGAAATCCGGTGTCGGTGCGGAGTTGCGGCGGGTCGAAGCCAAGAATGTGGAAGAGCAACAGAAAATACTGGACGAGCTCAAAGATCAATTTGGCAAACTCCAAGGCGCTTTGGACGAAGAAAGCAAGATTCTGTCATTCGTCGAAAGAATCACCTTTAGCTCGGCGGTCAACGAGCAAATGGCGACCTTTGCTCAGAAGCTCGACGATGTGCAGAAAACAAGATCGGTTCGCGACCGCGATTTGGTCAGCGAGTTAGAACAGAAAGTCGCTGTTCCTTTTGCGCTTATGTATAGAGCCAGGCGGGAAAACGACTCCCGAGGTTTGGCGCACAAAGAGCTAGAAACTGAATACAAAAGGATGGCCATGTCCTTCGAAGCTGGGCAATATGGCGAGGTTATCGCCGCTGCCCAAGCACTTGCCGGGGTCAAAACTGCGGGCACCGGACCCAAGATGAAAGAGGTTTTTGCCAAAATCGAGAAAATTTCTTCCCGGGCCGCCGCAAGGCAAGACTTTGCGCAAATCCCCATTGCCATAACGGGATATGTGTTTCGGCCTGCCAAGCCTACCCAAGGTATCGTCATAATTAACAACCGAGCCTACAGTCCGGGGGAGGTTTTCGCCGAAGGTGTAACCGTCGGCAAGATCGACCTAAGTCAGGTAGTCTTCCTATATAAGGAAGAACAGATCGCGAAAGCGCTCGATTGACATAGGACCGATCCTAAGCATGGAATGCCGACTCATGTCCCAGCGCGCCGGGACGGAGTCGGTTTTTTTTGTGGCTGACATGACGGTTGTCGGAGTTGTGGCGATGTGACCACAGACGACAATGGGGCAGTCGAGCCACGGATCGTGGCCCAAACAGGACTCGGGATGGTCCTGGCCCCGGAAGGAAACGAGAAGAAATCAATTCTTCAAGGAGGGAACCATGGCCATCCGATCTCCGCAGAAACGCGCTTCGGTATTACGGTATTTTGTCATTGTTAGTGCCGTCGCGTGTCTATTCGCTGGGCCGCTTTCTACGCTTACAGAAGCTCAAGAAGGCGACGTCATCGGGCGCGAAAATCAAGACGTGAACGACACCCGTGTTACGTTATCTGTCACGGATCGTCCCTTGGTCGATGTCGTGAAGTACATTCGAGAAAAGTCGCGAGTGAATATTATCCTCGCCGCCGATGTCGACGTTGAGACGAAGGTGACAGTCAACTTAGAAAGTGTCCCTTGGCGGGAAGCTTTGAATATCGTCGCTGATCGCACGGAGTGCGTCGTCGTCAAGAAAGCCGAGAATCTTTTGATTCTTGAACAACCAGTTCGAATCACTTGGAAGTTTCGGAAATCACCGATTGAGTCGGTCATCGAAGCAATCGCAAAACTCTCAGGTTCGTCGATCGTTGCTTCACCTGAAGTCACCGGCAACGTTCATCTGACTCTCAACAACGTTCCTTGGCGCACGGCCCTCGACACTGTCGCTAAGTCTCTCGGGTTCGTTGTGGTCGAAGAAGAATTCGGCATTCTCCAAGTTGTGCATCCTTCAAAACTACGGGAGCAACTTGAGACCAGGATGTATCAGCTCAAGTACGTACGTCCACCGATGACGTACCGACCACTGATCAAATCAGAATACACAGTTGGCCAGCCTAAGTTGCCGAGTGAGAACCCAGAGGAAGATTTCTCTGTACTCAAAGCTCTGCGCAGCGCTCTGTCCGGCAGTGGGGTGTTGGAATACATTGACAAGCACAACATGGTGATTATCAAGGACATTGCGCCGGTTCACAAATCAATCAAACGATTGATCAAAGAACTTGATGTTGAACCAACACAAGTCTTCGTTGACGTCAAATTCGTTTCAACGACCAATACCGATGCTCTCAGCGACGGCGTTGACATTGGCGACGACGGTTTGGTGGCTTCTATTGGTGGGGCTTCGGTTCCCAGTCGATTGCCATTCGGCATTGGCGGCGACGGATTCGGAGTTCTTCCAGGTCAAACAGACGCCCAAGCTGGAGGTGGCAATGGCAGTGGTGCCAATGGCGTTCCTGGCTTGAACGATACGGCACTGGCCTCAGCGACCACGTTTGGCCGACTCGATTTCACCCAGATGTCATTCACTCTACGTCTTTTGAAGCAAGACATGCACACCCGTGTGGTTCAAGCTCCGAAACTGATCGCCTTGGATAACCAGGAGGCAACGATCTTTGTTGGGCGTACTGTTCGATTCGCCCAAACAACCGCTGTTGAAGGTCAATCTGGTGGTTTGACATTCACCATCAAAGAAGCCAAGAACTCACCAGTCGAAACAGGATTTCAGTTGTTCATGGTTCCCCATGTGATTCCAGGAACCAACAAGATTCGTTTGGACATCATTCCTGAGGCTGAGACCTTGGTCGGTCGTAGCACCGATCCAAACTCGCCTCCCGGCTTTGACCGCTTCACTTCTGGTGTTGGCGCCAACCAAGTTTCTATTGACTTGCCACAGATCGCCCAACAAACGTTGGTGTCATCCATGTTGCTTGAAAGTGGACAAACTGCTGTCATCGGTGGTCTCATCACTGAGAACGACATCAAGAAGGTGAACAAGGTTCCGGTTCTTGGTGACATCCCTTTGCTTGGCTTCTTCTTCAAGCACGAAGAAACAACCACCACACGGGAAAGCCTCATCATTTTCATTACTCCACGAATCATTCGCGACTCCGACACTGTTGAATCTTTGATCCACGAAGAGAACATGAAAAGAAAAGCGATGATTGAGTCAGAAGTTGAAAGGATTTTCGGCGACGAATTTCTCGATGATTCCAGCGAAGGCACGGAAGACAACTAACTTCTGGACTTAGTTCAGGATGGAGAAGGGGCAGCGCAAGCTGCCCCTTTTTCTATATGAGATTCCCGCCAACATGCCTCCCTGCCTTGAC
>WFTN01000174.1 GCA_015485455.1 Planctomycetota bacterium
AGCGTTAGATTTTCAGCTCAACTTGTTTTCAGTGATCAATGAAAGGATCCAAAGTCATGAACCAGGAAATTGAAGTCTTCAGAGATCAATATTTGGAAGGCAATACGATTACCATCACTTCGGACCCAGTTTCTGCGATGGGAAACAAGGTGGTCGTGAATGTGACCGTGACGAACGCTGCGTCTGGAACGGATGTGACAACAGTCACGTTAGAAGGTAGCTACGATGGGCTTGCATGGGAGCGGCCAGCCGGCATTTCTGTAGCCATCACTGGCACCATTGGTAATGGCAATATTGCGTTGGCGTCGATGGATTACGCGTTTGTCCGGCTCCATGCGGCGACTGGGTCGGGAGACAAGACGCTGTTTGATGCCTCTTTGGCGTTTTCAGAGCAATAGGAGAACAGTCATGATGATGGACATTGTTCGCGAGGTCATGTTTGACAACGCCTATCTTGACACAGCCACAGGGCACGTTGGTCGTTGTAACTCACATGCGATTGCGATGCAGGGGAATCGCGTGATGATCAACTCAACCCTTGTTCAATCGAATGCGACCGAGGGTGACACGTTGGTGCTCACACTTGAAGGAAGCTACGATGGGCAAGTTTGGCTGACGACAGGCTTGGGTTCTGTTACTTTTACACTTGCTATGGATGTTGCCCCAGACAACTTGGCGTCTTCTGCGGCGATCGATGGTGTGGACCATACATTTCTGAGGTTGCGGGCAAATTTGACCCAGTCTGGCGTGCCAGACCCGAGAGCGATTTTTGATGCAAGCTTGGTGATGTCGCATCAATTATAGGAAAACTGTCAAGAGGGAAGCCATGACCTCTATAGGTGGTTGAGCGGGATTGACGCATCCTGGCAGCCAAACCCCCTGAGCTATTCTCTACGCGGACTTAGTGATGTCGAAGCAATTGCAGACAATCTGAAGGACCACAAGGCGACTGACTCATGATGAAATGCAGTAAATTGGAGTGCACATATGCGACAACAAAATATTCTACGAACTAGATCTCGGATGTTCTTCCCGACTCAACTACGACTTCGACGAATTGGGGAAAACTTGTTGCCCTCAGAGGACTTTGCCGAAACAAGAAATGAATGTTCTTGCATTACACCAGCTTTCAATCACAGTCATGGTGAATTTGGAGCAGACTTCAATCACATCGGTAGACCGATTGGATCTGAACCGGGTAACAAGGAACCTCGAGCCGTGACCCAGCAGCTAACCGATATTTCTAAGACGCATGAATCACCACAACCGGTATTCAGAGGAGGAGATTTCTTGCGAACGGATGTCGGACGGCTACCGGAGGACGAGGGCATACCGGAAGAGGTGCCACCAAATTATCCCCCCTATTATCCTCTTCCGGGTTGTTGTTGTTGTGGGGAAAGTGTGAGAGTAAAGAACATTCGGATGTTATCCCCAGGCAACGGGCACGAGCTTTACGGGCACATTTTTGACCTCGAAATTGAAACCTTGGCTGTTGGCAAAGGCTTACCCATTCAACCTTGCAAGATCAATTGGTTTGAGAAGGCATTTCCTGATCATCCTGCTGTACGTGGTGCCGACAATTACCCTGCAGGGACTTGGATCTACTTTAATGTAGCAAGAAGTTTCTCAACGGGCACATCAGTTTTTGGGGGGCCCGGAACTGGGGCAAAGCTTAAGGCTGCATTGAATGACTGTAAGAACAAGAAAATTACGATTAAGGACGTTGATGCCCCTCACATCTCCATTGGAGCTGCTGCCCTTCAATCTCGAGGCGGCATTTTTACCAGGACGTTGCTTATCTACATTCAACTGGCATCTGGTAAACGTTGCAAGAAAGGTTGTCCTTTACGCGGTGTTGTATTGAGTCAATCACTTAAGTTGCGTTTCGGACCAAAAGGGAAGATCGAAGTGTTGGAGCAATCAATGGTCGATGGCGGTGCAATGGCGAGCGGTTTGACAACAATCGGTCGCGCGAATGGGATCCCAGCCTACATTCTGAGATAGTCCTATGGATAGCAATCAGTAAAGTAAGTTGAAGCATATCCGAGACTTTGCGTGTACTGAGCGTTGTCATGCTATGAAACATGGAGCAAGTCCTTTGAACCCTTCCAAGAAATGTTTTGGCGTTGGTCGGATCTGGCTGTCCTGCATCATTGCGCTTTTTGTGTCGTGCAATTCTCGAAAGAATGAAAACGCGCAACAAAAAATGTCACATCCAATCCCCGTCGGACAAACTCAAGTATTGCGGTCCATTGAACGACCCAATGCCACAATTAGAACTCTAACAGCGCACCACGAAATGCTGAAGTTTGTGAATTCGATTGAAGAATTGCCCCAGAATAAGAGCTTCCCACAAACTGAAGATATTCACAATCAGCGAGGGCCCGCCATTAAGTTTCAAGTTTCTTTCGGTGCCGAACGATCACTTGGCCATCGTGCGAAATTGCGTGTCATCGTCATGGAGAACCTTATGGATCCAAGTTCGCTATGCGGTGCGTGGCAAGGATACACGAACGAATCAGGTTTTGTTTCTGTTTCCGACAAGTCAAATTCGGGACAGGACATGGGTGTTGTGGTCGGTAGTGCTCCTGGATATTCGGACACGATCTCCTACTTCGAATTCTCGGAAGGCACTGTCGAATTGAATCTCATTCCAGCTACGCTTATCTGCGGAAGGGTATCTCCGCACCAAAAAGGACTCTTCCCCAACGGATGTGAGGTGATCGCATTCACGATTATCAACGGCGATGCTTGGTCGAAACAACTGAGCATTGGCATTGGTGTCGTTGACAGGAAAGGCGAATTTGTTTTTGAAGGTCCGAGTCACGATGATACAAGAATTGTTCCTGCACTTTTGCAAAGCCAAATTACGAACGGATGGGCTATCGCTGATGACCGTCCTTTTGGTGCTGATTACGGTCTCGACTATTTTGGTGCACCGCTTGTAGGTAGAATAGCAAACGACAAGATTCTTGAATTACCTGTAGAGTTTCACAAGACTGTCCCTTCTGCCTGCGGGTTAATTGACGACGACTGAGCCAATGGAAGTCGCAGGTTCCGGTACCAGGTTAGGTTCCTCAGTTCATTTTTGCGTCTTCCCGCACCAGCGCAAATGCTATGCGTGCTTCATCACAGAAAAGAATGAGGCTTCCAACATGGTTGGAAGCCTCGTTCAATGGTCTCACGATCTGATGAGTGAAATTCACTCACCATGTGGGATCAGTAGCGGTAGTACTCTGGTTTGAATGGTCCTTCTTGAGGGACGCCCA
>WFTN01000175.1 GCA_015485455.1 Planctomycetota bacterium
CCTTAACCGTGGCCTCAACTGTGATTGCGTCTTCCTTCGCCATGTACTCAACCTCTTATTTTCAGAAAGCAAGCCAACGTACATCTTACGTCGGCAGAAAAGACTATAACCGATCGTCTTCGTCACCCAATGGCCGAAAAGGATCCTTCATGTCTCTCAAGTCTACTTTTCATGTGATTCTAACCCTCACTCCTCTTCTCTTGGCCCTGGGGTGTACAACCACCCCCAACGCCTCGGAGCTCCCGACAGACGAAAGTGAGGTCCAGACAGTCGTCCAGGAGGAAAGCCCCAGAACAGAGGCGGAACCACCCCAAGACCCTCCTATTCCTGTTTCCAGACTGAATCTCAAGGGGGTCAAGGGAGGCAAGATCACCTTCCTCGTTGCGGGCTCGCCCTCAGAGGTGGCCGATGCCTTGCTCAACTTCGACTTAAGTGCGGACCACCGGTCCTGGGCCGTTCGCTTTGAAACTCTCGAAGGGAAGAAAGGCATGACCCGTGCGCGATGGTACTTCGAAGGAAAGGCTGGTATCAATCCCACCGTTGAATTGGGGTTCTGGCGCGACACACCAAATGAGAGTGAAATTCGAATTCGCTATCGCTTGGTCAAGAAAGCCTTCGGACTCGGAGCATTCTTCGGTGATTACGTCCTCAGGCCGGATGCCCAGGATCCCACCAAGACAGCAATCACCGAGCGCACCTTTATTGACAGTGGGGTCTGGATAGCCAATGCGAGCTACGAAGAGATTGAAGCTGGGCTTCGAGAGGATGCCAAACTCCTCACCGCTTGGTTCAAATCTCGTCAACAGGATTGATCGATAGCGGTTGTGGATAGTGCTGAACCAAGGGCTCCCAAGAGCCGTCGTTTTTCAAGACCTCCCCTGGCCCAAAACGTGCCTTGTAGGACATGGCTGGGCAATCTCGAACCATAAACCCAGGATGATACCATCGGCACTTTTCTCTTGCAGCCCATTCAAGCTCAAAGATCATGGACGCAATGCCTAACGACCGCTTGGAAAACGATGGATCATAAAAGAAATAAATGGAGCTCAAGATGTTTGGTAGCAAGTCTACCAGTCCCACAGCAATCAGTTCACCATCCAAAAAGTAGTCCATCTCCCAAGAACGTTTTGATCCAGCGAACATAAATCCACGCATGCCCTCTTCGTCTGCCACCATAGGGCCAACATGCTTACTGCCTAGGTAGTTCTCCAAGAGGAGACGTTTCTCTTCCGTGTATATGGGTCTCGAGATCTCGATTTCTAAATCCAGATTACGATTCCGAGCTTTGCGAAGGCTCTTGGATGCTTTGAAGCGTGCGACCTCCACACGCATAGAGCGGCACTCCCCGCAATCTTTGCACACAGGCTGGAAGAACATGGACCCCATGCGCCGAAATCCAGATTCCAAAAGCTGCTCGTGCACCGAGGCTGTTATGTTTGGACCAGGATCAATCAGGAAGTTTTCCCAAACCCGCCCGGGGAGATAGGGGCATTCTTCCGGCGGTGACAGACTCCCCCGCCAATGGGCAATGTCCTCTATGTCCACAACGAATCTCGCATTCTCATTCACATCCTTACCGACATATTGACGTCCTGGGGGTTAAGTGGGGATACGGTTTCGGCAGAAAAAAGTCAAGAAACTTGCCTAACCGCCATACAAGAAGAAGCCGTTCTCACGCCCTCAGCCACCCCGAAAGCCAATCGGAGCAAGCAGATGATCTCCTGCCAATCTCACAAGAAATCCATGTAAAAGTCATGTTAAGACTTGCAATCAAAAGGGGCCCGCTTACTCTCGAAACTTTGAGTACTCCGCTTATTGACGATGCGCCGATTGGATGTGCCGTGAATCTCCCCAGAGAGCCACGGTTAATCCCATGTTTCTGACGTTGTACGCCGCCGCTTCATCTCAAGAATAGGAATTCGCAATGAATCACCCCTCACGTTTTTTACTTGTTTTGGCTGCCATCTTAGCTCTATCGAGCGCAGGATTCTCCCAAGGACTCCCCCCCGTGCCGGTTCCCGCCGGGAACCCAATCACCGCGGAAAAAGCCGTACTCGGCAAGATTCTCTTCTGGGAAGAACAGTTGTCAGCAGACAACCGCCTTGCCTGTGGAACATGTCACCTGAATGAATGGGGAGGGGGCGATCCACGTTTCGCTGTCAACCCAGGCCCGGATGGTGTCTTCGGGAATGTCGACGACATCTTTGGTTCTAGCTCGGTCCGACGGGCCGGGCCCAACAATGACTTCATACCCGATCCCAATTTTTTTCTGTTTCCTCAGGTAACAGGGCGTGCTGCTCCCACCACGATCAATGCTGCCTATTCTCCAGAGCTACTTTGGAGCGGTGCTGTGGCTGGTGGTTTTGACGATCCTGATACAGGAGCCAACATCTTGCCAACTGGTGGGGCATTGGAAACTTTGTCTGCTGTCGTCCCACTTTCTGGAGGCCTCATGGGGCATGATAGCCGCATGTGGGCCAACGTTACGGGCAAGTTACAAAACGCTACACCTCTCAAACTTGCATCGAACATTCCAGCAGACGTGGCAACAGCCTTGGGAACCAACGCCACCTACCCAGCCCTTTTTCAAGCCGCTTTTGGAAGCACACAAATAACAGCGGCCCGTGTCGCCATGGCTTTGGCGACCTATCAGCGCACACTCGTTTCAGATCAAACGCCATACGACGACTTCCTTAATGGCAACACCAGCGCACTGACTTTAGCCCAACAAGCAGGTCTCAACACCTTTAATGGCGTTGGTCAATGCAACCAATGCCACAGTGGTGCGGAAACAACGGATCAGAGCTATCACAACATCGGCATCCGCCCTGCATCTGATGATGCCGGACGTATGGACGCAACAGGGAATCCATCTGATCTTGGCCTGTTCAAGACGCCGACATTGAGAAACTTTGCCTTGCGTCCAAAGCTCATGCACAACGGGCGATTTTTTTCAATCTGGCAAGTCATTTCCTTCTACGCACGTCAAGGCGACTTCACCCAAAACCAAGATCCCATCATGGGACAAATCGCTTTGCCAGGAAACCTGTGGCCTGACTTGGTCGACTTCCTTGTGCACGGTCTCACGGACCCGCGTGTGGCCCAAGGCCAATTCCCCTTCGATCGCCCGACACTTCACAGTGAAACCAACGGCTTCGGCTCATTCACCTTCGGCGATCATCTTGCTGGAACCGGTGGGTTTACTCCGATCATGCTCGCATTCGATCCTCCGAACATTGGCAACACGGACTACCGCTTAGGAGTCACCTCAACTCTGGGCGCCAGCACCGCATTCCTTCTGTTCTCCAATGTGCAAGCGGCGCCGAGCACGGTCTTGTCAGGCATCCCATTCGCTGTGGATGTGACAGACCCAAGCTTTGATTTCTTGGCCTTCCCAACAGCGGGCTCGGGAGCTGGGGATGGCTATGCCACAGCTCATTTCCCAATCCCGAATTCCCCTGCTCTTGTTGGCATGACCCGCTACGTTCAATGGTTGGTGTTTGATCCTGCCAGCACTGCAACACTGCCTTACTCCGCCTCGCGAGGAGCCGAAATCGTCGTATTCTAAGACTGCCACGATCGAGAAAGATAAGAGCGTAGTTGGCCTTGGTGCCCACTACGCTCTTTTTCTTGCAATACTGTAAAAGTTAGCGCTCCCCACCGGGCACCCAAAGGACTTCAGAATCATCTTGCTTGTTGACGAATCTCGCCAATACAAAAAGGTAATCGGAAAGGCGATTCAAATAGTGGACTACGGATTCATTGACATCCTCCAAAGCGGCCAAAGCCACTGAACGACGCTCTGCCCGCCGCGCCACGCAACGAGCCAGATGTAAATTGGCCCCCAGGGGCGAACCACCAGATAGGATGAAACTCTTGAGTTCCCCCAAGCTCTCGTTGTGGGTATCCATGTCCTTTTCAAGCTGAACGACTTGATCCGGAGTGACACGAAGACAGCTGCCATGCTCCTCTCCTTCTTGAGGGGGAACACAAAGGTCAGCTCCTAGGTCAAAAAGATCATTCTGAATGCGCTCCAGTTCTTTGTCTATGGTGGCATCTGAGCAAAGTGTGCGGCAAACTCCCAAGAGAGCCCCAAGTTCATCGACTTCACCATAAGCCCATATCCTCGGGTCGTCTTTGCTAACACGTTTGCCGTTGCCCAAGCCAGTCTCACCTTTATCCCCTGACTTGGTGTAGATACGTGACAAATGAACCATGATCTTGCCTCCGAGTTTAGGACGTTTGATTGTCCCGTAGTTGTGTTTCCGCTCGTTTGATTTCTTCTAACACTTGAGGATCTCTCAAGTAGGGATTGACTGCTCCAGTCACGCTCATCAAAACACTGTAAAACCGAAGAGCCGCTTCAGAATGATTCTCTTCCAAATGTGCACGAGCCAAAACTCGATTGGCGTCTAACAGGCCACATTTCCCCACAGACTTGGCAAATCTCGGGTCTTCGATGTCCTCTTGCAAAAGCTCAAGGACATGAGCACTGTGTCCAACGTCACCATGGCGGCTGGCAACCAGTAAACGCGCTTCACCATCTTGATCACTCATTTGATTCAACCATGCATCATAGTGAATCAAACCACGAACTTGAAGGGAGCCCCTTCTTTCTTCTTGTTCTTCCAACAATGACAGGTGCCACAGATAGTCGGCAATAGAACGCCTCGTCGATACAATTTCGGGGCTTCGTTGACAACCTTCGCCGTGCGCATCCAAAATCTCTTGATCGGCTTCCGCTTGATCCAGCTGCCCGATCTTGAGCCGCGCTTCAATACGCAGCGCGAGTGCTGGCAAGACAAGAATGATCCATTTGTGATGAGCCTTTTCAAAGTCACTCAGGTGCTGAAGGACATTGTGCAAGAGAGTTTCTGTAACTTGAGAGTCTTCTTGGGAAAGGGCGAGATAGTACAGTGACTTCGCACGATGAAAGGTCGCGCTGGCGACCAATCCGGCGAGGTCGTCCTTATTCTTCCCTTCAGCGGCATCAGCATTCTGAAGAAACTCAGTGAATACCTGAATCGCAGCCATGAGGAGTGATCGCCCTTCTGCTCGATCTCTCTCGATCAAGCTCAAACCTCGAAAGTGCTGCTGAAAAGCGTCCCTCAGATGAGACATCTTCGGTTCCGAGGATGAAGACGGCATCCACTGATCTAAGGACCGAGAGATTTCCTCATTGAGGTCTAAACGTCTTGGTCTTCCTCGCAACCAAAAGAGAATCCCCACCAAGGTGAGAGCGATCGGCAAGGCCACCCCTCCCGGTGGCGGCAGGGCAACTCCAGAAACGACAGCAACAATAAAAAAAGCAATGGCCGCCCCACGCATGGAGCGGGCAACGCGATAAATTTCTTGTATCCTGGGACTGTAGGACAATTTGCCAATCTCACTCTGAAGAATCTTCTGCTTTTCGCTATGCTCTATCGAGGCAGCAACAGTCGAGTCACTAAGACCATAGGGCTGCGCGATTCAAATGCAACCAAAACACAGAAACACAAGAGTACAGTCCATCCATGGCTAGGCCAATTGACTCTAACCCGATTTCTGCACACGCAATACAAGGCCAAAGGCTGCTCCTGGTTTTGGGGGGGGCGCTCTTAGCCGTTCTCTTCTTGACTCCTCTTTGCGTGGAAGTATTAGGCACAAGACCTCGTAAGACGTCGGTCTCCATCCTTCGCTTTGCCTTCCTCGCCTTGGTGGCCCTTACGGTCAAGAAAGGCGGCCCAGGAATATCTGTGGAGGCTGGGCTTCAAACATCCGAAACTCCCCTAAGAGTCTGGGGGCGAGGATTCTTACTCGGCATGATCCCTTTAACGGTCTATGTTTTCATTCTTACGATAGTCGGAGAAAGAGCCTTCGAGGGCATCAACAACGAGTTCAAGTTCTGGACATCTGTCATCAAGTATATCCCCTTGGCCTTGGTAATCGGGTTCTTAGAAGACATGCTTTTCTTTGGGTTCCTTGCCACCCTCTTGGGCCAACGAGACCTCCCTTGCGTTCTTATCTATGCCATTTCTCACTTCTTAGCCCCGAGCAAATCCTATATCTGGAAGGAGGATTCTTGGGCTATGGGAGTTGAGGCGCTTCAGGCCATGGGCGATTCCATTCTGGGGGCATGGGACAAACCCGTCGAGGTCATTGGTCTCGTTTTTGTTGGCTCCACCTTGGCGCTACTTTGTCGGCGTACAGGCCACATCTGGTTGGCCATGGGTGTTCACGGCGGTTGGTACTATGTGCGAACGATCTCCCGCAAATTAGGAGAAGATTTGCCAGGACAACATGAATGGCTCTTTGGAACAGATCGTTTCTATGACGGAGTCTTGGGCTGGTTCGCTATTGCCGCAACCGGTCTTATTTTTTGCTGGACTCAATCAAGAACCAAAGAAGCAAGACAAGAATCACGCAGCCAATAGCAAACCATTTCCACAAACGAACCGAAGATTTCTCGTCATGGATGTCGCTGGTGTTTCGAAGGGCCTCAGCGAAGGTTGCCATATCTGCGTAGCGTTTCTTGGGGTCATGTTCGATCGCTTTCATAACCACTCTTGACACAGCCAGTGGTATCCGTTTATTGACGGTCGTAGGGTTCTGAGGAGGTCCGGCCAAGACAGAATCAAACAGTTTCTTGCGAGAAGTTCCGTCATAGGCTGGTCGTTCCAGTAACAGCTCATAGAGAGTGAGCCCTAGGGCATAAACCTCTCCCTGCTCATTGGTGGAGAGTTGTTCTCCCTTCAATATTTCAGGTGCAAGATAGCGAGGCGTGCCTTGCACTTGATCCCCTGTTCGGGTCAAGGCACTGGCCCCTTCCTTTCTCGCGATACCAAAGTCAATCAAGATTGCCTGAGAAGACGAATCAATCATGATGTTGGAAGGCTTCAAGTCACGATGCAATATGCCGCATGCGTGGATATGAATGAGGCTATCTGCAATTTGTTGGATGACCGCTACTTTGGCCTCAAGAGTTTGAAGAATAGGGCCCAGGATTCCAGCCCGACGTTCTCCCCGCAAGACGTCAATGACCTCAAGAAGGGTAATCCCCTTGATCCAAGGCATGGCGACATAGAGAGACCCCATGTCTTCGCCCACGTCAATAAGAGGAACAACTCCAGAGAATTCTAACTCCGCCAAGATTTCCGCTTCCCTCCTGAAACGCTCGACCTCACTGGGGTCAACCTGCTGATCTCGTCGATGGACTTTAAGGGCGACCGTCGTCTTGGTTTCTCGATGAAACGCTTTATAGACATGACTGCTTCCCGTTGAGGCAGCTAAGAACTGGACACTGTAAGGACCGATTTCATTTAAGTTCCAACCCCGACGCCGTTCCCGCGTCGATGTTCCCGGTGTGTCTGCCACGAAAGGTGCATCAACGCCGCCAGCAATCATAGCAGCCAAGTCTTCGGCAAATTTGGGATAGCGGGCCAAGTAAATGTCTGGATCAGGGGGTTCCCCCTCTTCGCAACGAAGGATGTAGTGAAACAAGACAGCCTCCAAGAAGGCGTCAACTTCATCCGGGGATGCATCAGCCCCTGGTAGCTGCGGATAGTCATCACTCATCTCGATCACCATCGAGGAGTTTTCGCAATCGCAGGCGAAGTTTCGCATCGACTTTGGCGAAGCGCATACGCACGCCGCGATCAGACATGCCCACCAAATCAGCAATTTGTGCAGAGGAGAACCCACGC
>WFTN01000176.1 GCA_015485455.1 Planctomycetota bacterium
CACTCAAAACGTCTTCATCGACAATGAGAATACTCAGCCCAGATTCAGGTTCTTCCTCTGCGTCAAGGACCTGGGGTCCAGGTTCAGTTCTTTTCCTGGCTCCTGGAGCCAAATCAAACGGCGGAACGTAGTGAGTTTCCAACTCAAGGATTTTACCCCATTCTCGCCAAGCCACAGCTACGCTTTTGCAGAGTTCCTTAAAGTCCTTCTCCTCCAAACCAGAGTTATGGAGGGCCTCTTGGAGAATACGACGATGGCGCGCCTCTCTTTCTTCACCGGCAAAACAAACACTGGCGATGGGGGCGGCTATCCGCATGACTTCTACCAACGCTACCGTTTGTTTCTTTTCATGGGCCAAAGAAACACCTGGACGAGAAAGACTCAGCACTTGTGCAATTCTGTCTGGGAGCCCCCAGTCAAGAAGAAGCGCCTTTCCCAAAGCACCATGGTCCACATCAAACGCTTGGCATTCCGCATCGAGAAGTCCGTCGTCATCCGTACTCGCAAGCACGTCACCATAGGAGGATGGGTGAGCACACGCGAAGCCCAATTTCCCGATCTTGTGAAGGAGGCCACAACTGTAAGCCTCGGAAGAGTCTCCCAGGCCTAAACGCTGAGAGACCTGTTGGGCCGCTAAGGCACAGGCCAGGGACTCTGACCAGAATCCCGGAAAGTCGAATCCGCGGCAACTTCCGTCCCGGTAACTTGAGATAAGCGAGAAGCCGAGAGCGACGCTGCGCACTGTACTCATACCCATGCGGTTCACTGCTTGAGCAACGGTGGTGACAGGTTTAACGGTGGCATTGCGACTCGAATTGGTCAACTTCAGAATGCGCCCGGTAAGAGCTGGGTCCGACTGAATGACGTGAGCCACTTCGTCGATACTGAAATCGTCCGTCCGAGTCAGTTCGAGGATTGCCATGCCAACCCCAGGGGGCGACGGTAACGTTCCAGCGAGCTTTAGTTCTTCGATTGGTCCCACATTAGTCTCCACCGCCCGCCATTACCTGATTGACCCATGCCAATGCGTCAAAGTAGCACTTCCGGATCTCAGCTGTTTCCATCAAAGACGATGAAGTATCAGTCTGGGGCGAGCGCTCATACGCGATCGCCACGTCTAAGACCGAGCCCATGACTCCCTCTCGTTTGAGAAGAGCATGGACAATCGTGTCTGCGAGGGGGAGGTTTTTGATGATGTCAGCCATGGTCATTCCGAGCAAGGCATCCAAGACCGAGAAGAGGCCAACTGTAAAGAACTCACCCTTACAGTCCTGCCCCAGATTCTTGGCCATGGTCTCGCACATTCTTGCGCGCATCAAAGCCGTTGTAAGGATTTCTGTGGACTTGCCTTTTGTACTGGACAAAACCACCATATTGGCCCATGTACGAACGGTCTTCTTGCCCAATAAAATCAAGGCGTGATGAATCGATTCAACCTGTCCGGTCAAGGCGAAGGCTGACGAATTCATGTAGCTCAGCAAACGATAGGATAGTTTGGCATCCTTGGTGATGACCTTCTCAAGGTCCTCGGCGGTCGTGCTTGGATTATTGAGACAAGCAAGAAGTCGGAGTAGTCCAAGACCACTTTGTCGTTGCTTACTGGCTTCCACAATCTGGGGGCGGCAGAGGAAGTAGCCTTGAAAAAAATCGAATCCCATATCCTTGCAGGCATGGAATTCTTCGTGAGTCTCAACTTTCTCAGCCAGGAATTTGAGGGAGTAGGGAGACAAGAGTTCGAGCTGTTCCTCTACCCTCTCTAAGCCCAACTCAAAAATATCGATCTTAATGATGTCTGCCAATTCGATGAGAGGAATCAGATGCTCGTGAAAGACAAAATCGTCCAATGCCACAGTATATCCGGCATCCTTCAGAGTTTTTACCCGGGCTACGACTTCATCACTTGCTTTCACATCTTCCAGAACTTCAACAACGATCCGGTCTGGGGAGAAGAGATGTGCCAGTTCATCACACAAGAGTTGGGTGGTCAGATTCACGAATGCGGGTTTGCCACCGGTGACAACATCAAGCCCCAAATCAACGAAAGCATTCGACATGACAATCGCTGTGGCTTCATCCCCATCTTCGAAAGAGGCCTCGTGGGCCTGACCAGATCGATGGAGCAGTTCGTAGGCGAAGACCTGTAGATTCCGGTCAAAAATAGCCTGACGTCCCACCAAGACAGGAGAGACCGCCAAAGCAGTATCGTCGACGATCTTGGGATTCTGCATTTCCGAAGTCATAAGGTCGTGCCACACCGGGGGAGTTTTGATTTATGAGCCTTCACTAAGGCCCATCTAATCATCGACACCAGCGATGCCCCGATTGAGTAAATGCACCACGCAAGAGTTTTGCTTCGGTTCCGCTGAATTATTATTCAGTTATCATGAAAGACGAACGCAGCACATGACGCTCACAAAGGAGAGCTATCATCTCGTACCACTTTGACTTCGGCACCACTTTCGGTCGCATCTTCGCGGTCTTTTTCCGCAAGGTCTTCATCTGGCTAAGTGTAGCTTTCATCCTCCTTATTCCATTCGTGGCAATAAGTTACGCACTCATTGGTTGGGCACCGCTTGAGTCGATGATTGACGCCGTTGAAATGGGCGAGACAGAGCAATATCGGATTGATCCCCCCGCTGATCTCGTCTTTTGGGTCATCGCCAATAGTTTTCTTGTGACCATGCACGGCCAGTTTACCGTGGCAGCATTTTCCGTTGGCACATTCGACACTCTGCGAAAGCATCCCATCGGAATCGGCCACTTGCTCCTCCGCGCTTTCAATCGAACATGGGGCATCGTGGTCTTGTCGGTGATCGAAACCCTGTGCTCCACCGTCGCCTACGGTTACTCAGCCCCACTCGGAATGATGATCTCAATCCTCTGGGTCGCTCTCTTCTACGTAGCGATTCCTGCCATGATGGTCGAAGGAATTGGCCCCATGGCGGCTTTGAGCCGGAGCAAGTTGTTGTCCAAGGACAAACGTGGCCCCATCTTTGGCATCTCGATCTTAGTTTTCATCCTGCGGGTGTTGAGCTGGATCTTGGTCATCCCATTCGTCTTCCTTGGGACTTACGGCTTTCTTACAGCCTGCCTCTTGGTGTTCTTGACTAACACCATTCTTCCGGCGATCGCCATGGGTGTGGTTTATCATGACTTGCGAGAGACAAAGGAAGGGCTCACAGAAAAAGAGGTAGAAGACATTTTCGCTTGAGCTATTCTCTGCGAAGATCTTCCCTTAGTGCTCGTCAAATTTGTCGAGTTTCTTCTTACCCAGGGCCATTTCACTTTCAAGATGGGCACGTTGAGCTCGATAGAATTCGGCCAAGAAAGCCCGGGGGGAGAGGTCAGTCTTACGATCGAAGGCGATTTTCCCTTTGATCTTGGCCACCACACCGTCGAGAACTTCTTTCTTGGGCGGCGGTTTCTGCCGCAAGATCTCTTCGAGGACCTGAAGTTCATAGACTCCGTAGACACTCATCTGCTCTTTGGTGAACGTCAGACTTTCCTCCTCCTTGTTGTCAGATGCCAAAGGTGCTGCCAGGTCTTTCAACAAGGAAACCCGAGGGCAATCGACGACCATCGTACCGGCAACCAGATCACCCAAGCGAAAGCGCTGACTGCTGAACAATGGGAAAAAAAGAAGAACTAAGGCCCAGAGAATGGCGAAAGGAACGGACCAACCGGGCAAATCACTCATAAGAATGCTATTGAAGAAGATGACCTTGAGGGGGAGCCAGAGCTCAAGATCGCGCATGAAATTTCTGGCAAAAACCGCCTTCAAAGTGAGAGCCGCACCTGAGCAATCAATCACCCGTATCTTCGTCAACATCTTCCCAGGTGTGCGCCCTCCCTTCAGCCCCTCAAACAAGGGAAAATAAAAGTTCAGCAAAAGGAACCAAGCGACGAGTCCAAAAGCCCCCCCCACATCTACCCCAATATCTATCAAAGGGATCAGGAACATGAGAAGTAAGAGGCACAAGCCGGTGATGCAAGTAAGGTCGATCACGAAGGCCATCCCCCGGCGGCCAAGGGTTGCGACTTCCACCTGGATCGCCACCCCCTCGGGAGCCATAAGAGACTGACCCCGCTCGCTAGCTCCGTGTTGCTTGAGGTCCATTCTCATGCAACTCGCCCCTTACCGCAGCGACCAAAATACCAAGCCCAAAGAAAGGCTGTTGCCATGGCGACAGCATAGCGAACATAGATATCTTGAACCATTTGCCGAAAGAAACCTTCGAGCAACCCAGCCAAGACAAAAAGTGCAATCGATCCAAGGGCAATGGCCCCCGCCGAACGGCCTTCGACCTTCAAAGCGTCAACTCGCCCTAAGTCCTTGGGGAACAAAATGCCGCGAGCAATGCCAAGCCCCCCTGCCCCACAAAGAACGATCGCCAAGATCTCCGTAACTCCATGAGGCAGCAACCAACCCCAGAGATCGACACTGAGACCTTTCTCCGCATGAATCGCTGCAAACGCCCCTAACATAAGACCATTGTTGAAAAGCAAGAGAAACACGGGGATCCCAGCTAAGCCCCCCAGGGCAAACGCCAAGAGACCAATCGTCGCGTTGTTGTTGAACAAGTAAGCAGCAAATGTCGCCAAGTTGCCGTCTCTAGATTCCTCGGAATAGAGGGTCTCTTTCAAGGACTCAACTGATGAGGATGGCCCCCGGTCACCGGCAAGACGCGCGTTCACGAAGGTGTAGAAATTTGCATCATCATGAAGGGTCATCAGATATCCGGTTAAGGCACCCGCGACAAAAATCGCCATTGCCAACTGAAGAGGTCGCTTATAGTGCCTCACGGCCTGTGGGAAGGTATACCAGAAGAACTCTACGAAAGCCTTCATCGCTCGTTCTTTGGGGCGATAGACCACGAAGTAAGCACGGGCCGTGAGTGATTCCAAGTAAGACTGCAAGGCCCGATCCAAGGAAATCCCCCGGGCCACACTCAGTGATGAAAGCGCCGCCCTATAGAGCATAGGTAATCTTGCCAGTTCCCGAGCGGAGAGACTGCGAGGGCCACTCTTTTCACAGCGACTCACCAAAGATTCCAGCTCCCGCCAGCTCGAGGCCCGCTCTCGACGAAACTCGTAACTTCTTAATTGAAAGTCACGACTCATATGCGTTCCTTCGCTTTGATGTCAAGGTAAGTATTCACCAACGATGACGACAAGTCTTTGGGTGCAACATCGAGGCACATGATCCCCGCCCTCTCCAACTGTTTCAGAACGCGCATCCGTTCCTGAAGAAGGTCCGTCGCCAAAACACCAACCCCCATGGCCATCTCGGTCCTTGGTTCGGCAGACTCGAGGTCCAACAACTCCTGATCTCGCAGGGCAACAAAGAGAATGAGATGACGTTGCGACAAACGTCGAAGGTTCTCGACCATAATCTCTGCGGTAATAGAATCCGAGAATTCTGTCAGGACAACAATCAGGGAACGACGTTTCAACCGTACTGCCAAGTCGGTCATGGCCAAAGTATAATTAGGCTCCGCGGCCCCATAGTCAAAGTGACTGGTGGCCTGCTGCAATCGTCCCATACTCTTAACGCCAACGTGCGAGTCACTAAAATGACGAACTTTGTCATCAAACGCATGAATCACCACACGATCTTGGGCTTTCAAGGAACACCAGGCCAAGAGCAACCCAGCGTTGATCCCGTGGTCAAGTCGCGGCATGCCATCTATAGGCTCAGACATGAGATGCCCCGTATCAAAGGAAATCACAATTTGGTGGTTACGCTCCAGACGATATTGACGGGCAAACAGACGCCGATGCCTGGCACTCGCCTTCCAATCAATAGTACGCGGGTCAATTCCCTGGGTATACTCGCGCATCCGGTCGAATTCGGATCCTTCCCCCAAATAGCGTTCAGCCTTAATTCCAGCCAGGAACTCAGGGTTCGACATGAAGCGCATGGCCGCGTCCTGAACTTTCCCCAGATTGGGCAAGACTGATATGGGTTCATCAAATTCGACCTTGGCCAAGGCTGATGCCAATCCCAAAGGCCCTTCCCAACGCCACCAAAAAGTATCCACCCAAGACGTACCACGACGAACCGGCTTCAATTCGACTTGGATCGTCAACGTATCAGCATCAGAGAATTCAAGTGACTGCCAAGGTGGAATCGCCTCGAAACTCCCCTGGCAATCGAGAATCCCATAGATCGACCGAGCAGATCGGCGGCCACCTTTGCGAAGACAAATCTCCCCAACTCCCACCTCGCCGATATAGATCCTTGACGGCCCCTCATAGGTCAACTCAAATGAAGACCGTCCTGCCGTCAACAGGAGATCAAAAAGAAACAGCACAAAAAGTACAGCGACAGTGCCTGCCCAGATGACCCATGCTTCCTCCCGCCATAGTGCTGGCAAAAGAGCTAGCACGAAGGACAAGAGAAGGAAATTGAGAAATCGTCTGGTGGGGCGAATCATCGAGGTGCTGGAACCTCATTCAAGATGGAGTCGATGATCGATGACGCCGTCAGTCCCTCGATCTCGGCGGACGGCGCCAAGACCACGCGATGAGAAAGAGCAGGGTCTGCCAGTTGCTTAACATCATCGGGTATAACGAAGTCTCTGCCCTCCAGCACAGCCCGACCACGGGCGGCGCTGGCCAACATGTTCGCAGAGCGCGGAGACGAGCCACAAAAGAGATCCTGATGATCCCGCGTTGCCCTCACGATATCCACAATATAGTCGATCAGTTCCGATGACAGAACAACATCCGCCACGGCCAAGCGCGCCCGTTCGATAAAATCGCTGTCCACAACCGGCTCTACTCCAAGTCGTTTGATGTCGGGCATGGACGATGACTTGCCGTGAAGGGCAACCATCTGACGCTCTTGGTCACGACTCGGATAGTCGAGCCCCACCTTAAACAGGAAGCGATCCAACTGGGCTTCGGGTAGAGGATAGGTGCCCTCTTGTTCGATAGGATTCTGGGTTGCCATGACCATGAAGGTCTCGCTCAACTTGTGGTGCTTACCGTCAATCGTCACTTCCCTTTCTTGCATAGCCTGCAAG
>WFTN01000177.1 GCA_015485455.1 Planctomycetota bacterium
AACTCGATTGTCACAAGAGTATCGTCTCGTCCGACTATCACGTCCTGAGGGACGATGTAACCCGAGGCAAAAACCCTCAAGCGATAGCGGCGCCTCGCCAACCCAGAAACGATTGCCACTCCCCCCTTCCCAGTTGTTCGACGTATCTGATTGAACTCCTGGAGAACTTGATCGCCCGGTTCATAGTCAAGAGCATCAAGCTCAATGTCGGCCCCCGAAATAAGCCTCCCAGCACCCTTCTCCCGGATTTCAACATTGAGAGTACGAGCGCGACGCAATTCGATCTCAAGGGTTTCTTCCCCATTCTCTTCGAGAACTATGTTCGTTGCAGTTTGAGGAGCAAATCCAGGTGCCGTGACGATGAGAACAACCCTGCCTGTGGCAACATCCCTGATATCAAAACTTCCGTCCTCTTTGGTAAAAGACTCTTGAGCGGAGTCTTGGTCGATGCCGACCATGAACACCCCCACTCCCTGAGAGCCTGCTCGACGCCCTCGCACTCCAATGAGAATGCGGGCATTCCCAACCGGGTCCCCTTCCTCATCCAAGACGGATCCACTGACATGCCCCCCTTGCTGGACCACAAGGATCCCCAAATCCAAGTCCACTCCCTCTAACTTGAGAAACCGACGTTTGAGATTGGCCCCGGACTCGGGCCGCACCAGCAAGTCAATGAGGGAATAACCCAATGGCGAGCTTGTAAATTTGCCATCCGGACCAATCAGTAGTTCCTCCTGGCGAGACTGAACGAGGGTTCCCCGGGCTCCAGGAGGAGGTGAGATTTTGAACAGCAACTTTCCGGCGACGGGCTCACCGCGAGAATCAACCAAACTTCCGCGAATCACACCGACCTTGGCGAGAAGCTCTCTCTCATTCCCTGTCCGTCTCGTCTCCCCAGCATCATTTCCCACAACGATGCCATGATCCTCCAAGTCCGCTTCGTCATCTTGTTGCCACATAAAGAGCCACAATGAGAGAGCCCCAAGAATTCCCCCGAGAACAAGGAAAATACCACTCTTCGATTTCATCAGCATGGTGTCCCACACGAGTCATGTCTCCACGTCGTGCTTTCCAATTTGAGCCAAAAAACGAAGCCGATTCCAGACTCCATATTTGCTA
Organism: Planctomycetota bacterium; assembly: GCA_015485455.1. Taxonomy (GTDB): domain Bacteria; phylum Planctomycetota; family DRQF01; genus S139-23. The sequence goes on from WFTN01000177.1 coordinate 1,120, forward strand.
TTCTATTTAAGCGTCCTCGTGCAACAACTATACTACCCATAGTCTCGTCGCCCATCGTTGGAGAATATTTGTGAACCGTTTTTTCTGCATTTCTACCTTGTTCTTGTTCTTCCTTTCCTCTCCATTTGCCCAGGGGCAACAAGGAGACTCAACGTGGCAAGAGCTCATGGCGAAGGGGCGCACCGCCTTTAATAACTTCAAAGCTGAGGAAGCCACAGACTACTTAAGCCGTGCCTTGACTCAGATGCCTCAAGGCGAATCAACCCTACCCATGAGGATTCAGGCTCTCACTATGCGAAGCTCCGCCAAGGAACTCCGCAACGACATCGCCGGAGCCTTGGAAGATGCCAAACTGACGCTAGAATACACGCAAATGGCCCATAGGGGCCCTTTTCACCAAACTTGGCTTCGGCCAGCCTTGAGCGTCGCCAAGTATCTTGAACGGTCTAAGCGACGATCAGAGGCCATGGAGTATTACACACTGGCACTCAAGATTGCAGAGGCAGATACCAAAAATGCCCTCGACTTGACCTTAGAGGTTCTCTATCTATTCGCTCGGTCCCAAAGGCAAGCCGCAAACTGGGATGGGGCCTCTCTTTCTCTATCCACTTACATCGATCTCTTGGGAATGAAACTCGGCCGTGGTCATCCAGACTTAGTAGGCCCTTTAGAAGACCTGGCTCGGTGCCAGAAGAACTTGAAGGACTACGCCGGTGCCATCGAATCCTTAGAAAGATGGGTGAAGATCTACGAGTCGGTCAAAGGAAAAGACAACGGCGCCACTGCAACTGGCCTCAAGACTATCGCCTCTTGTTATGTCTCCTTAAAGCAATTTGACCAGGCAGAAAAAGCCTGCACTCGCTGGCAATGGGTCTTAGAGCAAGTCTCCCGCAGTCATCCCGAAATCATCAACATCTATCGACTGCGAGCCAAGATGAGCCGAATGCAAGAAGATTTCGCGGAAGAAACGAAACATCTGCGAGAAGCAAGCAAACGCATGAGGGCGTTGCAACAGCCAGAATGGGTAACTCTTGGAGCTATTGAGAGGCTCCTCGCTGTCAGCCTCAGAAAACAAGGCCGACTCCCCGGTGCACGTGAAGCCATTGATGTTGCTATGGGTTTCTTCGAAGAGAAGCTTCGCCCCACCGATCCCCAGCGCTTGGAAGGCCGTTTGGAAAGAGGAAGGATCCATCAAGCCATGGGACAAGTCAGCAAAGCAGAAAAAGACTACAATGCTGTTCTCCAGGCATGGCGCAAGATAGCAGGAGACACACACCCCGTCTTACTGCCACCTCTCACCGCTCTCATGTCACTCAAAGAGAGTCAGAAGCAGAGTGACGAAGTGAAGGAACTTTCAGCTTGGATCGCGAGAATCAAACAAGCCCAGGAAGAATAAGAGCAATTTCGTCCGCACGAAAAAATTGGCCCTCTAAGGTTAGAGGGCCAATTCGTGGATAGACTCAATCGCCGAAACGACTCCGGCTTAGTTGTTCACGTTACGATCTGGTGGACCTAGATCACGATCTGGGTTCCTGGGCGTCCGCAGTGAGCGCAAGAACGACAACACAAGCTGCTGGCTATTTGAAGAGAGTGCGGTGAAGTTGGCCCGCACTTGGGCGGCCTCGCCCCCATGCATGTCGATAGCTTCTGCCAAAGACAGGGCCCGACCATCATGAAGATAGGGAGCGGTGTCCGCGATACCCCAAAGACGGGCTGTGGTGAATTCGGCATCGATGGGTGATCCAAAGGATTCAGCCAAGGCCGGTCCCATGTCATGACGTTTCAAATCAGCAAAAGGAAACAGAGCGACTCCAGCACCAGGAACGTTCATGAAACGCATAGGTTTCGCTCGCAAGTTCACTGTGGCATAGACGTTAGCTGTTGGGTCATCACCTAAATCAGGAAATGAGAAGGTGTGATTATTGCTGTCGGTGATGATCATCGGCATGTGGCAATCGTTGCAACCCACCTGATTGAAAAGAAGGAAACCAAGTCCAGCACCAGGACGAGGACGGAAAACCGGTTTCTTTTGCAAGTTGGCGAACATGTGCAAGGCCGACATTTCACCAATGGTGAGCTCATCCGTGACACCATCGCCATCTCCATCGACACCGGCACCAACAACTTCAACAGCTTCCATACCCATATGGAAGCGCATAGCATTGCGGTCAAAATCGCGAGTCGTAAAGTTTTCGCCCTTGCGGCCAAACGGACGCACGACGAGGTCATGCTCAATACCTTCAACATTGGAAGTGTCGAAGGAAGTGCCATCGTAACTGATCGTTCCGAAGTTCACTCCTTTAGTATCCAAACTCACAACCGTATTCGGGTTCAAGAAAGCTTGCTGCTTCAAAGCCAAGAGATCACTGGTCATTTCCTTTCCCGATGCTTCGATGCCAGCAGCACCAAACAGGAAAGGCGGGTTGATAAAGCGCCCATTGAAATCGGCAAATCCGTTGCCAGCGGCGTCGGCGACATCAATGTTCGTCGGCAAGAAAATGGCGTTATTGTTGCTACTTCCGACACCACCAATACCCAAAGTTACGGGAATCGTGGCGTTGCTCACGATGCCGTGACACTCTTGACAAGTTTGAGCATCCAAACCGTTGATGCGCAAGAATGTGCCATTATTCTGAAGGGTAGGACGATTGCCAAAACTCGTATGGTCAGGCAACGTTGGATCGTAGCCTTCGCCCATGCCATCCAACTTATTAAACGGTGTACTAAAGATCCTGCGACCTTCCCGGCGGATATCGCGAACAGACATGGAACCGTTGGTGATATCTGTCTGTGTCAACCTCGTTCCAAGATTGGAATGCTGACCAGGAAGTTGGGCGGCTGCGGGGACAGCCATAGCAAGCAAAAGAATTGCTGCGGTCAAGTGGGACGAATTAAGATGCATAATTTCTTCTCCTTGGAAGATGCTTTCTATACCGGAAGCTCAACAAGAGTTTCGTTTCCGGAGGGGGATGATATGAATGGCGCGAGCGAACAAAGGTAACCACAAAGAGAATACCATTTAAGGATAATCTCGCATCACATTTGTCACATTTTCTATTGGCAGAGCAGCGTGAAAACACGGCATTCTGTCGACGAACTTTCACACAAGAGAAATAGAATTCATTCCCGTTTCATTGCCATCTTTGGCCAAAGAAATCGTTTGTTGAAGGAACGGTTATACAGGTTGAACTTTCACCGCTGATTCATGCCGATTCTTCACGAATCTGAGAAATAAATTTAACAAGGCAAAGGTTGTCATTTTTCGACTACCCCTAAGAGCCTGACGAAACACCTCTTAGGAAAGGTGTGCATATTTACCCAATCGCACTCATGGGGTATTCACTTTATTGACGCTGAACACCTGTTTTCTACTCTGCACGTCTGCCATTTGGCTGCCTCCAAGTGGCTTTTTCTTTATTACCCTTCTACAGAAATGACATACATGTATGAAAACCAACGCGCCTGGCAACTTCGGTTGCGAAACCTACCTTAAGTCCTGGGAACTTGGATTCCGTAGTGGTTCTACTTTGGAACACACCCTCGCCTGCCCATTTTGCAAACCACTCATACACGGAGGAACTGAAGATTGCCGCTTAGCCCTGACGGATGAAGTCAACAACATTCGCAGGAACAAACAACGAAGCCGTAGAAAGTTCCTTACGACGTCCATCATGGGTATTGCTGCTCTCTTCGGCACCACAACAGTTGTCCATAGTTTCCTACAAGCACCAGCACCCTCTCCTCTCTTGGTAGCTATCACCAATGAAACAACTCGATTCGAAACGATCTACAGCAACAATGGAGTGCCCGGAATCATTTCGTATTTTGCTCAAAGTGATGCGCAGACGAGAACCAACATTCTTGAGTGGATTCCACGTAAGAGACGTTGGGCTCTGCTCGATTTGGCAGTAACGGCATTGGAAGACAAGAACGAGCAAGTGCGAATTAAAGCTCTCATTATCCTGATGAATCACACGCCCAAGCTCGTGCTAAAACCCCATGTCAACGCCCTCTCGGAGATTCGCCAGAACACAAACAACAGGGACGTTCGTTCCTTTTTGACTGAACTCATCGAGGAAATCGAACTCTCATGATCTCACTCTCTGGTTCAACCCGGGCCGAAGCTGGTTCTTCGTTCTGCGTCACAGCGACGAACTACGGAAGCGGTCTAACCGCCAAAGCGTTCGTGGGCGGGCAGAGTATCCCTGTAACAGTCACCCAGAATGCTGTGACCCATACTGCCACCATTTGCATAAAAGTCCCCAAAGGAGCAAAGGGAGGAATCGAAATACTGGTCGCTGATGCGACAAACCCGGATCATGTTTCTCACAATGCCCTCATCCGAAACTAATAGAGTGGGCAATGAGAGCCTCAAGCGATACTCTTGGGGCATGAACTGCGACGCGCACCAAAAAGGCTACCTTGAAGTGGGTGGCTGCAAGGAAAACAATCTACAGGGCATCGACGTCCGCATCCCCCATGACTGCATGGTGGTTTTCGTCGGCCCGTCTGGATCTGGAAAATCGTCTTTAGCATTCGACACGATTTTCAAGGAAAGCGAACGCCGCTTCCTGGCCAACCTGAGCCTTAGAAGTAGTCGTCTTCTTTCCCGCTTAGGTCAACCGGATTTCGGCCACGGACAGGGTTTTCGCCCGGCCATCGCCGTCAGCCAGAACTCTTATGTTTCGGGAGTTAGGTCTACCGTTGGCACGCTCAGTGAATTAGGAGCCGAATTACGTCTTCTATTCGCTCGCTTTGCTAAACAAACATGCCCTGCTTGCCAAGAGGCAATCGCCCCCTCGATTCCCCCTACCTCCCTAATGCAATGCCAATGCGGGCAGAAGATTCCGCCACTGAGTCGATCCTTGTTTAGCTTCAACACACCATCGGGGGCTTGTCCATCCTGCCGCGGGTTAGGGTTCGAAGAAAAAGTAGACCCAAAAAAATTAGTCGACGCTCCTCACAAGTCACTACGCCATGGCGCTTTGGTCCCAACAACACCCACAGGTTATATCGTTTATTCTCAAGTCACTCCTGAATCGATGAATGAAGTTTGCCAAGCTCATGGATTTTCCATCGACATTCCTTGGCAGGATTTGTCTCCCGAACAAAAAGACGTCATTTTCTTCGGCTCGAAACGAGTAAAAGTCGCTTTTGGGAAACATGCCTTGGAATCCCGCATGAAGTGGAAGGGAATCAAGGCGAAACCCCGAGAGCGTGGTTTCTATCTCGGTCTCATCCCAGTCATCGCTGAAACTCTCAAGAAGAAACGCAACGGGAATATTCTGCGCTTCGTTTCCTCCCATGTTTGTGCGTCATGCCAAGGGACTCGCTTGAGTGAAATGGCCCGCCTCCCTAGGTTTGATGGCTCAAACATCGCCGCTTTTAATAAGATGACAGTCCAAGAATTGCTGCAACGCGCCCAGGCCGTGACCACACAAGATTTTGGCCATCGGTCCAACACAATTGAGACCATCCTGAAACGAATTCGGCAACGTTGCGAGTTCCTCCTGAAGTTGGGTTTGGGCCACCTGGCACTCAGTCGTTCATCTGGTTCACTTTCTGGTGGAGAATCCAGGCGACTGAAGTTGGCTACACAATTGGGCATCGACCTCGTCGGTGTCAACTATGTCTTCGATGAACCCTGCGCTGGTCTCCACCACGGAGAGCGAGCATCCCTAGCGGAATTGTTAGGGGAGCTTCGCGATCAAGGCAATAGTGTCTTTGTTGTTGAACATGATCAGGCCTTTTGCCGTCAAGCCGACTTCCTTATTGAAATCGGGCCGGGATCAGGAACAAAGGGTGGCCAACTCCTCTACGCCGGTGTACCGCGAGAATCAGACCGAACACGGTCACACTCGGAATTTCGCATAAACTCCTCAGAGCCCAAAACAGCCGACGATTTCCTCACGGTTCGAGAAGCTCAAACCAACAACTTAGTATGCAAAAACGTCCCTTTCCTCCTCGGAGCTTTGAATATCGTGAGCGGCGTGTCTGGGGCTGGCAAGTCTTCCTTGCTTTCAGGCACTCTTGCACCACTTTTGAAAGATGCTCTTGGACATGGCAATCCGAAAACCAAAGGCGGCCTGATTACCCCACGGGCTTTCAAGCACATCCATCTCGTGGATCAAAAACCCATTGGACGCAGCCCCCGTTCGAATCCCGCAACTTGGTCCGGTGCATTCGACAGAATCCGCGCCCATTTCGCCAACACCGAAGAAGCGAGAGCCCTGGGTTTCGACAAAGGGCGGTTCTCGTTCAACAAAGCCGGAGGGCGTTGTGAAACTTGCGAAGGTGCAGGGGTGGAGAGCATCGGCTTGATGCACATGCCACTGGTACAAGTCACTTGCTCGGCTTGTGGGGGCCAGCGCTTCAATGAAGAGACATTGTCTGTCACTTACAAGGGCCATTCCATCAAGGCGGTTCTGGATTTCACCATCGATGAAGCCCAATTTGTTTTTGCTGACCAGAAGATCAAGTCGACTCTCCAAGCGATGCAAGACCTGGGTCTTGGTTATCTGACACTGGGACAGCCTGCAACAACTCTTTCAGGAGGAGAAGCTCAAAGGCTTAAGCTGGCTCGAGTCTTGGACAAAAGCAGTGGCCCAGAAACAGTTATCATCTTGGATGAACCCACCAACGGACTTCACCCCCAAGACGTCAAGACATTCTGTGATGCCATGCTCAATTTGACGGCCCGAGGAACTACGGTGATCGTGGCTGACCACGACATCGAGGTCATGAAGCAAGCAGACTGGCTGGTAGAACTGGGCCCAGGGGCTGGACCGATGGGTGGCCAACTGGTCTATGCTGGCATTCCCACTAGCATTCAGGATGTTTCAGAATCTCCAACCAAAAGCGTCCTTGTGTCAACCTCAAATGGGCCAAAACGGCAATCAAGAAAAAGAACGGCAAAACCTCGGCCCACGATCTTGGAGGGGGTCGAGACCAACAATTTAAAATCGGTCCATGTCACCTTCCAACCAAGCACGCTCACCGGCATTAGCGGAGTCTCTGGCAGTGGCAAAACCTCCTTAGCGTTCGACACTTTAGCATCCTTGGGGCAAGGTCGCTTCGCCGAGAGCTTCTCCCCCTACTTACGCCGGGAGATCCGCGCCCACAGAAAAGCAATCCTCACAAACTGCCAGGGAGTTCGGCCGACAATCGTCGTGCGCTCGAAAGACAACAATGCCCCCCTTACTTCAACTGTAGGCACATATGGAGATATAGACCAAGGACTGCGTCTCCTTTTCGCCCGGATTGGAAGACTTGAAGACCCTGATTCTTCTGACGTCGTTTTGGATCGAGCGAGTCATTTTTCCTTCAATCATGTCTTAGGGTCCTGTGACCGCTGCGGAGGTTCCGGTGAGGAGTCTCGGTGTGACCTGCAAAAACTAATTCCCGACACCGCTATCTCTATTGAGGACGGGGCCCTGTGCCAAACCCAGGGAGGCAAGAGTATTTTCGAAGCCATTGGCCGTCATCATGCGGTCATTGAAGCGATGGCTTCCCATTATGACATCAACCTCTCCCTACCATGGAAAGATCTACCCCGAAGGGCCATCGCACGCTTAGTGGATGGTTGCGGCTCGGAAGAATTCTCAGTGACTTGGGAGACAGCGAGAATCCGAGGGGAATCATCTCACACTTTTCACTCCCCATGGCCAGGAATAGCTTTCTTGGTTGAGCAAGAGTTCGAAAAGAAGAAAGAGCGAGTCGCCGGGCCTATCTTTGGGCAACTCCTGTCGCCAATACCCTGTGAAGGCTGCCAAGGGGAACGGCTGTCAAAAAGAGCACGTCGGGTTTTTGTTGGCGACTGGCGATTGCCTCAGCTTTGTGCTTTGGAAATCACAGCCCTCCATGACTTGATGCAGAACGCCGACGCCTTCCTGCAATCCAAGTCTCGTGAAAGCAGCGAAAAAGAACTGGCAGTCACGGGCAAGATTTTCCTCGAGCTCATACCGAAACTGCAAAAACTGCTTCGATTGGGACTTGGTCACCTGACCTTGAGTCGAAGTAAGAGGAGTCTGTCCACGGGAGAATCACGACGTCTTGAGATTGCCAAGCAACTCACATCCGGCCTAAGAGATGTCTGCTATGTCCTCGATGAGCCCGGGCTGGGGCTCCATGCTCAAGACAAAGTTGCCTTAGGACAAGTGATGCGGGAGCTTGCTGACGGGGATAATACGGTGGTCTTCGTCGACCACGACCTGACGCTTCTGCAACAAGCAGACCAAATAATCGACATGGGCCCCCAATCAGGCGAGCAGGGTGGGCAAGTCGTGGCCAGCGGTTCTCCCACGGAAGTTGCAAGAAACGTCAATTCTCTCACAGGAAAATATCTGAGAGAAGGTCATCATTTGCAACGGTCATACTCGAACTTAGAGACAACTCCTGGTCCTATAATCGAAGGGGCCCATTTGCACAATTTACAGGACCTGGATTTTGAAGTTTGCTTCGGAGAAATCCATGTGGTTTGTGGTGTTTCAGGAAGCGGCAAGACAACCCTGATCTTTGACGTTCTTGCCCAAAGTCTCCGTGCCAAAGGGGCCATTGGTTGTCGTGCCCTGAGAAACAACGCGGATGCCACAGAGATCTTCGAAATAGACGGCCGTCCCCGTGGTTCAGGCCCCATGAGCGTGATCGCCACCTACCTGAGCATGGTAGATCCCCTGCGCAAGCTCTTCGCTAGTACCGAAGGTGCAAAGAAGCGCGCCATGACAAGGTCGCATTTCTCCTTTCGGTCCAAACATGGCCGATGCCCCACCTGCTTAGGAAGTGGAGAAGAAGTGATAGCCCTTGACTTCATGCCTGATGCCAAGGCCCCCTGCCCCCATTGCTCAGGTCTCAGGTATGGCGAAGAAACACGATCAATCCTACTTCATGGACTTTCTATTGACCAAGTCATGAGCATGAACTTGAATGCACTGAAGGAAAAGGAGTGGTTGCCGAAGCGCATAGTCAACGCACTCACCCAACTTTCTGAACTTGGCCTGGGTCATCTGACCCTGGGACGACGATGTGATTCCCTTTCTGGTGGCGAGAGTCAAAGACTGAAGATCGGAAAAGAACTGACAAAACAAAGAGGGGAAAAGCCGGCGATTTTCTTATTCGACGAACCCGCCCGAGGACTCCACCTCCATGACCAAGAGATTCTCCTGAGACAATTCGAGAAACTCAGCAAAAAAGGTCATGCAGTCATTTGCACAGAACACGCCTTGGGCCTCATCAGAGCATCCGACCGGGTGACGGAGTTGGGCCCAGGGTCTGGCAAGAACGGAGGTCACATAGTCTTCACCGGACTTCCTCAAGACCTCTTGTCCACAAAAACTCCCACGGGTCGATCTCTCAGTCAACTCATCGAAGAGAATCATGGGGGCATCTCAAAGTCAGCTCACCGATGTAAGCCAAATTCTGCCAAGACAGGCAAATGATCGGAGACGTCCGTCTCTAAGATTCGTTCCGAAATGAATTTCCAATTTTTCGGCCCTAAAACGAAATCAATACGACGCCGAGGTTCTTGGGCTGGGTAGGTTGGCGGACCATCAAATGCCCCTGAGAATAAGCCAGACTCTCGAAGGAGCTTCATCGAGGGATCGTGGGGTTCGGCATTAAAGTCTCCAGCAAGAAGAGCTGGACGGCCCTGAATGTACTTTAAGATTGATTCCACTTGGGCCAAATTGTTCTTGAGATCAAAAGAGTCATTGCGAACGGAGCCTATGAGTAAGGGAACACCATTAATGGTAACCTCGCAAAACAAAAGACGGCGGTTATTGGTGGGGTTCCAAATCGAAGTGTTGCCAACGAGCTGTTTGGTCTCAATGGGTCTGAGGGGAAAGCGGGATAAAATGGCGTTCCCGCTCCGTAAGCGAAACCCGGGAATCCCGAAGCTGTAGTTATCCGAAGAAGCCCAAGCCCCCACACCACATCGTTCGGCGAGATAAGCGACTTGGTCGATCGGTCTTGGGCCGCACTCATTGACTATCTCTGACAAAAAAACCAAATCTACCTTTTCTTGGGTGATGAGCTCAGCGATTCGATCGAGTCGCTTTTTCACGTCTTCAACGGAAGAAAACTGTGTGATCCCCGTGTAGGCGAAACACTTGGCCACATTGAACGCCATGACGCGGATCGTGTGGGTTTCTCCTTCGAAAAGAAGGTCTTGCCTCTCCCCCATTCCTGGCTTCATCCAAGATTCATCCCAGCCATTGCACAGGAAGAGAAACAAGAGCACAAGAACGACAACAAGAAACGACATCAAACTCCGTTTCAACCAAGTTTTTGCCCTCTTCATCCTGCAACTCGCTCCAAAAATAGGCTGAAAGGCTCCCCGGATTAGTCGAGTGAATCCAGGTGACTCCATATTTCTCCCATGAAATACGAGATTCCTGGAAGATTTAGCAACATCCCGGTTCAATATTTTTGCACAATAGCCCTATTCAAGGGAACGAACCAGCACGTCATTCATCGCTTTCAAAACAGGGGGACTGCGATGCCTTATATGTTGCTCATCTACCACTCAGAATCTGCAAAGCCCGTCTTTGGTGATCCGAATTTTGATTCCCATGCGGCGGCGCTGAGAGCTTTCGTCAAGGAGATGACCGGCCGGGGAATCCTCATCTCTGGGCAAACATTAGAGCCCATTGGCATGGCCACCACAGTCCAGATCCGCCATGGCCAAACTGAGACCATCATCGGGTCCATGACCCAGCCCCCAGAGCAATTAGGGGGCTTCTACATCATGGATTGTCGGGATTTGGACGACGCCATCCAATGCGCCGCCAAGATCCCCGCCGCCACCTACGGAAGAATCGAGATACGCCCTATGGTCACCCATGCCTGTGGAGCCCATGCCTAACCGACCTATACCTGAGATTGTGGTCCTTGGTGGGGAATTACGCCTTTGTGGCGCGATGAATAATGCGGAGCAAGTATTCGGAATACACGCAGCATTGCGTTAATGTACGCCGAACCCAAAGAGGAGCTCCCCCAATGGCCGTCAGTCGCCACCAGTTAGTTGCCGAAAAGTTCATTTCTGCTCTGAAGAAAATCGCCAGCGATGGGCCGGTCAATCCGGGAACAGCGTCTGGGATTAGCTCCAAGGGCACACTCAGCCCCGCCCACGCTTTAGAGATTTTCGAATCTCAATTGGCCAGTCGCCTTATCGACTTGGAAGCACGAGCTCTCAAGGCCCGAGAGGCCGGTTTCTATACCATCGGTTCCGCTGGCCACGAAGGAAACGCCTGCGTGGCTGCGGCACTTCGCCCAACGGACATGTGTTTTCTCCACTATCGCAGTGGTGCTTTCATGATGCAAAGGGCTAAGCAGGTGCCCGGAAGCACGCCTATCTTCGACACACTTTTGTCCCTGTCTGCGAGCAGCGAAGATCCGGCCAGTGGTGGCCGCCATAAAGTGTGGGGCTCGAAGAAATTAAATGTCCCACCTCAAACCAGCACAATCGGCTCTCACATTCCGAAAGCTCTTGGTGCTGCTTTTGCTCTGGGGCGTTGGGCGGCCATTGATCGTGTAGAAGAGATGCCCCATGATCCCGAGATCCCTTTGGACAGTGTGATCATGGCAAGTTTTGGCGACGCCAGCCTCAATCACTCCACCACCGTGGGAGCCATCAATGCTGCATTGTGGGCTTCCCACCAAAAGATGCCTCTCCCCCTTTTGTTGGTCTGCGAAGACAACAGCATCGGTATCAGTGTTCGCACCCCAGAGAACTGGATTTCCAGCCAATACCAAAACCGAAGCGGCTTGGGATATTTCCCCGCTGACGGTGGTGACATCGCAGCAGCCTATGACACCGCTTGCCGCGCCGCAGAATACGTTCGGAAAAATCGAGCACCGGCCATGCTCCACTTGAAGACCATCCGTCTCATGGGTCACGCCGGTAGCGACGTCGAACAAAACTACCGCTCTAAATCCGAGATTGAAGGCGTCGAAGCCAAAGACCCACTTATCCGTGTGGCCAACTGGTTGGTCTGGCAGGGTTTCTGCAGTGGCGAAGACCTCTTGAGCCTCCACCATGAGTTAGAAGCTCGGGTGCAATCAGCCTCGAAGGAAGCAAGTTCTCGAGCAAAAATCAAAGATGCAAAAGAGGTCGTCAAAACACTCATACCTTTCGACGAAGAATCCTTCAAAGCCGAGGTCAGCCGGATCGTTGCCCCAGGGCGACGGGCTGAAGTCTTTGGCGGGGAGGCAAAACTGCCAGACAATCGTCCGAGAAAACGCCACATGGCCATGCTGCTGAATTGGGCCCTCTACGACCTCATGGCCAAGTATCCTGAAATGATGATCTTCGGAGAAGACGTCAGCAAGAAAGGCGGCGTCTATCACGTGACTCATGGTCTCGTCGACAAGTTCGGCGTTGGCCGAGTCTTCAACACCCTCTTGGACGAACAGACCATTCTTGGTTTGGCCATTGGTGCGGCACAGATCGGCTACTTACCCTGCCCCGAAATCCAGTATTTGGCCTACCTCGTTCACGCAGTAGATCAGATTCGTGGCGAGGCCTGTTCCTTACAATTCTTCTCCAATGACACCTACCGCAATCCCATGGTCATACGCGTGGCAGGTTTAGGTTATCAGCGTGGTTTCGGAGGTCATTTTCACAACGACAATGGATTCGGTTTTCTGCGAGATATCCCCGCCTTAGTATTGGCTTGCCCCACCAGAGGTGACGACGCCGTTGGCATGTTGCGGACCTGTTTTGCCCTTTCCAAGTCGAGTGGTCGAGTGGTCGTGTTCATGGAACCCATCGCTCTTTACATGACCAAAGATCTTTACGAAGAGGGAGATGAAGGGTGGTCATTCTCCTATCCAGATGTTTCTGAACACACACCCTTTGGGGCAGTACGTACCTATGCCCCCCCAAACCCCCAGGAAGACTTGGTCATCATCACCTACGGCAATGGTGTCCGCATGTCATTGCGGGCAGTCCGAGCTGAAGGCGTATCCTGTCGTGTGATTGACTTACGTTGGCTCATGCCCCTCAATCGAGACGCCATCACCGAAGCCGCCAAAAACTGCCCGAACGTCCTGGTTGTAGATGAAGGCCGAGAGACCTGTAGCATCAGTGAGCAGATTGTCACTTGCATCGCAGAAACCGCCCCCAAGGCCAGAGTCAGACGGGTTACCGGAGCAGACTCCTATATACCTTTGGCTGGGGCAGCCCACATGGTGATGGTTTCCGAAGAAGACATCCGTGACGGCATTCGCCAGGCCTTGGAGAGGAAATAATCATGACGAACCCAAAACGCGCTCTCATCGTCTGTCCTGGACGAGGCACATATACGGCTGACGAATTAGGCTACCTCAACAAGCGAGTCACTGATGCCCGTTGCCCCAAAGCGGACAAAATGGTTCAGGATGCGGATCGTTTCCGACGCCAGCAAGACAGCATTCCAGTTTCTGAACTGGATGCGGCCACACGCTTCTCTGCAGTCAAACACATGTCAGGCCCCAATGCTGGTCCCTTGATCTTCACCTGTTCAGCCGCTGATTTTTCGGCCATCCCCCAAGACCGCTTTGAGCCCGTCGCCGTCTGCGGCAATTCCATGGGATGGTACACCTCCCTTTTTGCCTCTGGGGCATTCGACTTTGACAACGCCTTGCGCTTGGTAGATACCATGTCCAAGAGCCAACAGGGGAAACTTGTTGGTGGTCAGATCATTGTGCCTTGGGTAGACGAAAATTGGGTGCCAGACTTTCAACGTCGGGCGGAACTCCTGGCAACCGTGAGGCGAATTGATCAGACCAAAGGTGCATGCGCCCTATCAATCGACTTGGGGGGCTATTTAGTTTTAGCTGGAGACAAAGCTGGATTGACAGCTATGGGAGAAGAGATTGCCACCATCAACTGGGGTGGACGGGACTATCCATTCCAATTGGCCCAACACGCCGCTTTTCATACCCGTCTGATGGAAGGAGCATCAGCATTTGGCAAGGATCAACTGGCCGATCTACATTGGAGCGCCCCGCAGATCAGCTTAATCGACGGTGCTGGGCGCATCCATCGTCCTCTGACCTCCACATCTGAAGAGATCTTTGACTACACTTTAGGAGAGCAAGTCACCGAGACCTACGACTTCACAACTTCCTTACGTGTTGGCCTCAGAGAATTCGCACCTGATGTTCTCATTCTCTTGGGGCCAGGGACCACATTGGGTGGTGCCGTGGGTCAAACACTTGTCCTGGAAGGATGGCAAGGCATCCGTGACAAAGCAGCATTCGTGG